>NZ_JBSICC010000014.1:0-98943 GCF_058245955.1 Providencia sp. UF-224
AGTTTTACCGTGGTCAACGTGGCCGATAGTACCAACGTTAACGTGCGGTTTTGAACGTTCAAATTTTTCTTTAGACACGACTCTATTCCTTATGGAGTTCCCTCTTCACGATAAAGAAGGAACTTAAATTAAAGTAGTTAACCGATGTAAAATCGATTATTTAGCGTTACGAGCTTCGATAACAGCTTGTGCAACGTTGTTTGGTGCTTCATTGTACTTCAGGAACTCCATAGAGTATGAAGCACGACCTTGTGTCTGAGAACGCAGGTCAGTAGCATAACCGAACATTTCTGACAATGGTACTTGTGCACGAACGACTTTACCAGTAGGCAGGTCATCCATACCTTCAATCATACCACGACGACGGTTCAGGTCACCAATAACATCACCCATGTAGTCTTCTGGTGTTTCCACTTCGACTTTCATGATTGGCTCAAGCAGAACAGGTTTAGCTTTTTTGAAGCCATCTTTAAACGCGATTGAAGCCGCAAGTTTAAACGCCAGTTCAGAGGAGTCAACATCATGGTAAGAACCGAAATGCAGACGAACACCCATGTTAACAACAGGGTAGCCAGCTAATGGGCCAGATTTCAGCTGCTCTTGGATACCTTTGTCAACCGCAGGGATGTATTCAGTTGGAATTACACCACCTTTGATTTCGTTGACAAATTCGTAGTCCATTGGCAGGCCGTCTTTATCGTTTTTGTTCAGTGGGAACATATCGATAAGGACATGACCATACTGACCGCGACCACCAGACTGTTTCGCGTGTTTACCTTCGATGTCAGTCACTTTAGCAGTGATTGCTTCACGGTAAGCAACTTGAGGTTTACCAACGTTCGCTTCAACTTTAAATTCACGACGCATACGGTCAACCAGAACGTCCAAGTGCAATTCACCCATACCAGCGATGATAGTCTGATTAGTCTCTTCATCACTTGATACGCGGAATGATGGGTCTTCTTGAGCCAGACGGCCTAATGCGATACCCATTTTTTCTTGGTCAGCTTTCGTTTTTGGTTCGATTGCAACAGAGATTACTGGCTCTGGGAATTCCATACGCTCCAGGATGATTGGTGCATCAACTGCACATAAAGTATCACCTGTAGTTACGTCTTTCAGACCGATAGCCGCCGCGATGTCACCAGCGCGAACTTCTTTGATCTCTTCACGTTTGTTAGCGTGCATCTGAACGATACGGCCAAAACGTTCTTTTTTCGATTTCACTGCGTTCAGAACTGTGTCACCTGAGTTAACAACACCAGAGTAAACACGGAAGAACGTTAAGTTACCAACGAATGGGTCGGTTGCAATTTTAAATGCTAATGATGAGAATGGCTCATCATCACTTGCGTGACGCTCAGCAGGCGTGTCTTTACCATCGTCCAGAATACCATTGATTGCAGGTACATCTGTTGGCGCAGGTAAGTAATCAACAACTGCATCCAGCATCGCCTGAACACCTTTGTTCTTAAATGCAGAACCACAGGTAACCAGGATAATTTCGCTTGCAAGAACACGTTGACGTAATGCAGCTTTAACTTCTGCTTCAGTCAGTTCTTCACCGCCCAGATATTTTTCCATCAGTTCTTCTGATGCTTCTGCTGCGGTTTCGATCAGGTTGTTGTGCCACTCTTCAGCTGCTTCTTGCATGTTCGCAGGGATATCTTCGTATTCGAAGGTAACGCCCTGGTCTTCATCGCTCCACTTGATTGCTTTCATTTTCAGCAAGTCAACAACACCAGTGAACGACTCTTCTGCGCCGACTGGTAATTGCAGTGGAACTGCGTTAGCCGCTAAACGTGTTTTTAATTGCTCAACAACACGTAAGAAGTTCGCACCCATACGGTCCATTTTGTTAACGAACGCGATACGTGGAACTTTATATTTGTTAGCCTGACGCCATACAGTTTCAGACTGTGGCTGAACACCACCAACTGCACAGTAAACCATTACTGCGCCATCAAGAACACGCATAGAACGTTCTACTTCGATTGTGAAGTCAACGTGTCCCGGGGTGTCGATGATGTTGATACGGTGTGGCTCATATTGTTTTGCCATACCAGACCAGAATGCAGTAGTCGCAGCAGACGTGATAGTAATACCACGCTCTTGCTCCTGCTCCATCCAGTCCATTGTTGCTGAACCTTCGTGGGTTTCACCGATTTTATGGTTTACACCAGTATAGAACAGAATACGTTCAGAAGTAGTGGTTTTACCTGCGTCGATGTGTGCGCTGATACCGATATTACGGTAGCGCGCGATGGGCGTTTGACGGGCCATTTTTTCCTCTCTCGTGGGCGTTCAATTCTTCATATAAAGGGCAGCAAAAGCTACCCTGAGATACATCACTAAGATTGGTAAGAAATTACCAACGGTAGTGTGCGAACGCCTTGTTAGCTTCTGCCATACGGTGAACGTCTTCACGTTTCTTAACGGATGAACCTTTGTTCTCAGCAGCGTCTGATAATTCATTTGCTAGGCGAAGTGCCATAGATTTATCACCGCGTTTACGAGCAGCATCAACGATCCAACGCATTGCCAGGGCATTACGACGAACCGGGCGAACTTCAACTGGAACTTGGTAAGTTGAACCACCAACACGGCGGGATTTAACTTCCACAGTCGGACGCACGTTATCCAGTGCTAATTCGAATGCATCAAGTTCAGTTTTACCAGAACGCTGAGCCAGAGTTTCAAGCGCAGTATATACGATTGCTTCAGCAGTAGATTTTTTCCCGTCTACCATCAGGATATTTACAAACTTGGCCAGTAATTCTGATCCGAACTTAGGATCTGGAAGAATTTTACGTTGACCTATTACGCGACGACGTGGCATGGATATGACTCCGTTGTTAATTCAGGTTTGTCCAAAACTCTACGAGAGTATTTTGACATTAAGATTAAAATGTTTGGCCTTACTTAACGGTAATCCATTAAGCCTTAGGTTTTTTCGCGCCGTATTTAGAACGAGCTTGCTTACGGTCTTTAACACCAGAACAGTCCAGTGCGCCGCGAACGGTGTGATAACGCACACCTGGCAAGTCTTTAACACGACCGCCACGGATAAGGATTACGGAGTGTTCCTGCAAGTTGTGGCCTTCACCACCGATGTAGGAAGATACTTCGAAACCATTCGTTAAACGAACACGGCATACTTTACGTAATGCTGAGTTTGGTTTTTTAGGAGTGGTAGTATATACACGAGTACATACGCCACGTTTTTGCGGGCAAGCTTCCAGTGCTGGAACGTTGCTTTTAACAACTTTCGAGCTACGAGATTTGCGTACCAGCTGATTAATAGTTGCCATTATTAAAAAAGCTCCTGGTTTTTTTGCTTCGTAAACACGGATTTTGACCTCGTTCGCCAACATGACGATACACGAGGACGCGAAATTTTATTGCCGACTGAGTCAGGTGTCAAGAAATATACAACTTTTAGTGCCTTTATAGGGCAAAATGTTGCTTTTGGACTTCTGTTAGCTTCACAAAACCTTGATATGTGATCACAGAAACGGCGGGTGATAGGGTATTTTGCAACCCTCGAGCATTAATATCGACATCCAAGGCATATAATTGTGCCCCCGTTTTTTGCAATGCATCAAGGTAAGGTGACTGCGATATTGCAGTAGCCACGCCATCTTGCATCAATAAAACCGCGTCTTTATCTGTAATTAGGCGAAGTATGGCCGGAAAATCACAGTTAAACGGAGATGTTGCTAATGTATAAAGCATAGAAACGATCCTACTATAGATCAAAACGCAACCCAAGCTTAAAATATGAACAATTGGTTAAAATTTCAATACCACATCACAATCGGCTAATTTTAGCTGAATTTCACGTGCGCTGAGAGTTTTAGGAGTAAGTACAAACTCGTTTATTTCTGATAATCCGCGCTCTCGAAGTGATTCCTGACAAAGATAAATATTTTCAATGTCATATAACGGCAATATTTTAAATGTTGCAATATAGTCCCGTGCAAGAATAGCTTTAGGTTGTTGGTTTGCTAACAGTTGGAAGACACCATCAGCAATAAAAAACACCTCAATTTCATCCGTTAACGCAGACGTTGCCAGTAAGGCATCCAACCCTTCACGCCCGCTTGCATTTCCATGTGGCATTGTTGTAAAAACGAAGGCGATTTTTTTCACGCGATACCTTACTTTCCTAAAATTGAAGGGTTCTATCTGTTGTCATCATCGCTTCAGCTAAGCTACCTAACCCACTCATAATAAATCCATCAGCTAAATTATTAACGGGTAATGATAAGTTTTGAGCCTGTTCTTGATCAACCACACCACGTCGTAGCGCCGCAGAAACACAAATGTGCATTTCACAACCCGCCTCTTTTGCCAATTGCTGCCAAGCCGCGAGCAAATTGAATTCGTCCGTTGCGGGGGATGTGAGTAAGTTTGCGTTCAGAACGCCTTCACGATAAAAAAACACGGTTTTTAACGTGTGCCCTTCTGCAAGAAGGGCTTGGGCAAATTGATACGCACTTGCAGCTTGTTGTGTCCCATACGCAGGGCCCGTCACCAAGATGCAGTACGTTAATGGATTAGCGTGACTCATTCACCACTCTTAAACTGACGAATGTATAAATAAACGGTGTGTTTTGAGATATTTAAGCGGTCTGCTACTTGGTTAATCGCATCTTTGATATCAAAAATACCTTTTTCGTAGAGGTTCAGAACGACTTGTTTATTCTTCGCATTATTCGATACGTTACGATCAGCGCCCACTTCTTCAATGGTGTATTCTAATGTTTGAGCCACTAAGTCATCAACAGACGAAGCAAAGTTCACATCTGAAGTCACTTCTTGTTTTGTTTCTGGAACAAATGATTGAATAATTTCGGAGAAAGGTACATCTAAATTCATATTGATGCACAGTAAACCAATGACACGCTGCTTACGGTTGCGGATCGCAATCGTCACTGATTTCATTAAGTCGCCGCTTTTCGCTTTAGTAAAGTAGGCTTTAGAGACGCTAGATTCTTCATCTGCCATATCGTGCAGCATACGCAGCGCAAGGTCAGTAATTGGGGAGCCAATTTTACGCCCTGTGTGCTGACCGTTTGCAATCCTCACCGCAGAACAATTCAGGTCTTCCAATGAGTGAAGAACAATTTCACAGTGCCCACCAATTAGCATTGCTAAGCCATCAACCGCCGCTTCATATGATTTTAAGATTTCGTGGTCGGTTTCAGCAAAAGGCTGGTTATCCAGTATATTAATATCGCTGAGGTCGTGTGACTGTAAAGAATCTGACATTTTCAACATCATCCTTCTAATGTAAACATTTCATCCAGTTGACTAATAAGGCATTCATTATTCGACTAATTTGCCTTTATTGCACCGCGTATAATCAACAATTGTGATGATAAATAATAAAATAGAGTCTTCTGAAGTTAAAACTCCAAGACGTCGCCGTCAAGCGAATGAATGCAAGACAGTCTGTTTTATCACAAGTTTTAAACAATTTGGGGATTTTTTTGCCGAAAATTCACCACGGTTAGACTCTGTTGCAACGCCAGGCAGTGACTTATCTAAAACTGGATCATAAGCCTTGATTTCGCATAATTTATAACGAAAAAAAACCAACTTACTGCTGTTAAATATATACAGTTCATTCACTGCAATGAGTTTTCATTAATAATACATTTAAATCGAAATCATAATTAAAACAATAAAATTATAATTTCTTACCCTTTTATTTGGCCAGAATAGTATCAAGATATTATATTCAATTATTCAAACTTAATAATGATGTAATTCTATCTACATGCCAAATTAATTAATGAGGTTTATTTTGATTAAACGAAAAATCTACATGCTAATTATTTACTTCCTAATAGTTTCATTTAGTGAAATATACGACTTATTACTGCTCATCACTGGTGTTGTCACAATAGAGGTTGATGAGCGGACTATCTATTCAATCGTATTTACCTTACTGATTATGCTAATGCGGTCACTGCTACTTACCTCTGTGCTAAATTATTCATTACATATTAAATCCATATTTAAACGTATTTTTGTGTTAGCCATTTCATTAACATTAATCGTTGATGTGATTAACCTTTTTATTTTCTATTTATCAAATGTTGATATTTCACACTTTACACCTTTCCATATCATTAGAAATTCACCTAAAACATTTATATTTTTAACCGTATTATCCACTGCATTTTCTTTATTTTTAAATAAGGAGCTTTCATGGCAAAAACAAAAGCATCTTAATTTTTAGTGTGGTTTAATCGATAACCATGTATAGCTTAATTTTCTTATTTGTATAAAAAAGCCCAAGACAAATGCCTCGGGCTTGATGACAACTAAAATTTATTTTATTTAGCCGCTGGTTTGATATCTAATAATTCAACATCAAAAACTAAAGTTGAGTTAGCTGGGATACCCGGAACGCCATTTTCGCCATAGGCTAAATCAGCTGGGATCACTAACTGCATTTTACCGCCTTTTTTCAGGTTTACTAAACCTTCAGTCCAGCCTTTAATGACTGAGTTTAATGGGATAGTCAGCGGCTCGTTACGTGAGTAAGAGCTATCGAATTCAGTACCATCAATCAGAGAGCCTTTGTAATGAACGACAACGGTTTCATCTGCTTTAGGTTTAGCGCCTGTACCGTCTTTTTCAATTTTGTACAGTAAGCCAGATTTGGTTTTCACTACGCCTTTTTCTTTAGCGTATTTTTCACGGAATTCAGCGCCTTTTTTCTCATTATTGGCGGATTCATCTTTCATTTTTTTGTCGGCGGCTGCTTTCACTTGCCCTTCGAACTGACGCAGTGTTTCTTCAACTTCTGCATCGGTCATTTTGCTTTTACCATTGAATGCATCTTGAACACCCGCCAATAATTGTGCGTTATCCAAGTTAATGCCAATGGTTTTTTGTTCTTCTAAAGAATTTTGCATGTAGCGACCTAAAGAAGCGCCCAGTGCATAAGCATTACGCTCTTCCGCATTTTTAAATGCGCTACTTTGTGCTTTGGCTTCCGCTGCCATAACTTGCGGAGCAGTGAAAGTAAGTGCCAACGTTGTTGCCAGAAGACTTGCCTTAAACAGTGATTTCATCCTAATCTCCGATGATTTTAATGCGAACCTATTTGAACAGTAAACCCAATGTTTACCATTCATTTTATGATAATGACCCTAATGCTTTGGGTGCTCATTATTTATTTGTATAGAAACAGTATAATCATTTCTTCAGACAACATTAACAAAAAGAGGTTTCATCGCCTATATGTTTAACTAAAACTTATCTGTTGATTTGTAATGTTCGGTTATTATGATGGTTTGATTATGATGAAAACGCCTAAGGAGAGTCGAAAATGGACTCATCTCATTCATTTGAACAACGTTTAGAACTTTTAGAAAGCAAAGTGGCTTTCCAAGAATTAGCTATCGAACAGCTAAATCAAGTGATTACTGACCAGCAAATGCAGTTGACGCGGATGCAGGAACATTTACGCATCGTGACGGAAAGGTTGAAATCGTCGCAAGATTCCCATTTAGCGCGACCAGAAGAAGAAACACCACCACCGCATTATTGATAGCGACAAAAAAAGGAAGCTTTCGCTTCCTTTTTCATTCTGTAACAAACACTAATACGACGTATTAGTGGCAGCCACAACCGCCTTGTTTGTGACCATGGCCGTGACCTTCGCCACCACCACAGCAACCGCCTTCTGAACCGTGGCTATGACCGCCACCGCCACAGCAACCACCTTCGTGGTCATGGTCATGGTCGTGACCATCTGCGCCATGAACGTGGCCATGTGCGATTTCTTCTTCTGTTGCTTCACGGATGCCCATGACTTCAACATTAAATTTCAGATTTTGACCTGCTAACATGTGGTTACCATCAACGATAACTTCATCGCCTTCAATCCCTGTGATTTCAACAGGAACAGGGCCCATGTCAGTGTCAGCTAAGAAACGCATGCCAACTTCCAGCTCATCAACACCCATAAAGACGTCTTTAGGAACGCGCTGAACTAAGTTGTCATCGTATTGGCCGTATGCATCGTCAGACGCCACTTCAACATCGAAGTTTTCACCAACAGAACGACCTTCTAATGCTTTTTCCAGACCAGAAATTAAAGAACCACGGCCGTGCAAATAGTCCAGTGGCGCGCTTGCCGGGGACTCATCAACTAAAACACCGTCTTCTGTTCTTACTTGATAAGCCAAGCTTACCACCAAGTCTTTTGCTACTTTCATGACATCTCCTACTACCCGTAAGGGGAAAATTTTTTGCCAATTGTACCGAAAAACAATGATGATGTATTGAGAATTGACAAATTTCTCTTATTCAGGTGTAAAAATACCAATGACCTGCTCTTTTTGCCTCACATGTTCAGTGGCAACTTCCCCTGCTTGACGCTGTTGGTCACCACAATTAACGCACTCTACCACATCAATTTTATCTTCACGCCACATCATCAGCGTATCTTGTGATTGGCATTTCGGGCAGGTCGCGCCTGCAATAAAACGCTTACGTGTTGAAGCCATTTCTTACCCTTATTGTTCATTGTTCCAGCTATGTGGCTGCCGGTGTTCTCTTTGCATCTCTTTTTCAAATAGCTCATTGAGCTCACGACGCGCTTCTTTCACACGTGAAATTTGCCCGCTATCGCTGTTTTCACTTTCGGGATAAACATCCCGTAACATGCGCATATCTAAACGACGGAAATGCTGTTTTGCCCGATAAGCTTTGTGTGGATGCATACCGGTACTAATTAATGCCTTACTACCCAGTTCAAGGGCGCTAGAAAATGTTTCACGGCTAAAATCAGTCACACCACTGTGCAACAATTCATGTGCTTCCAGACGGCCTTTTGCTCGAGCAATAATATGCAAGTTAGGGAAATTTTCTTGGCAAATTTGCACAATTTCCATCACTTCCTCTGGCACATCACTGGTTATCACGATGGCTTTGGCTTTATCTGCCCCTGCTGAGCGCAGTAATTGCAGCTCCCGCGCATCGCCGTAATATACGGTATAGCCATAGCGGCGCATTGTGCCAATCGCAGTCACATCTTGCTCAAGCACCGTGATTTTGACTTTATTCGCCATTAATAAACGCCCAACCACTTGCCCCATGCGTCCAAACCCAACCAAAATGACATGCGGATCGTTGTCTTCCACAAAGGGTTTTTCACTGGATGCGGGCTGCTGATTATAACGGTAGTTCAAATAGGCATCTATCAGCTGCATCACAAGTGGCGTTGTCATCATTGAAAGTGTGACCACCACCAGCAAAAGATCCATTTGGCGCTCATCAATCACACTCGCCCCAAAAGCTGTGGCATAAATGACAAAAGCAAATTCACCACCTTGGCTTAAAACCCCTGAAAATTGAGCTCGCGCACCATTACGTAATCGAGCAGCAAAACCAAGCAAGTACAGCACCAAGGCTTTAACTGCCACTAAAACCACTACCGCAATCAATACCTGAGGTAAATAGGTCCACAACACTTGTAAGTTGAGCGACATACCCACGGAGATAAAAAATAGCCCCAATAGCAAGCCCTTAAATGGCTCAATGTTGATTTCCAGTTCATGACGGAATTCTGTTTCCGCCAACATTACCCCCGCCATAAAGGTACCTAACGCCATCGAAAAACCGAGGCTTTCCATAATCAACGCAGAACCTAATACCACTAAGAGTGCGGCGGCGGTAAAAATTTCATGCACACCCGATTTTGCCGCTAACCTAAATATCGGGCGCAATAAGTAGCGCCCCACCACCCACAACCCGACAAAAGCAACAACTTTTAAGCCTATTTTTTGCCAATCACTGGTTGCCGTGTCCCCTGCCAATAAGGGGATTAATGCCATAATCGGGATCACAGCCATATCTTGGAATAACAAAACGGAAAAACCGAGCTGACCGCTTTCTTTATTGGACATGCCCTTTTCATTCATCAGTTGGAGTGCCATCGCCGTCGATGACATCGCCATCCCTAGCCCCCCAACAATGGCGGCTTGCCACGAAAATTTGGCTAAAAACAGCAGTGATGCCATGATTGCCGCAGTGACCACCACTTGAACGGTGCCAACGCCAAAAATCGAACGCCGTAGCTCCCATAACTTAGAAGGTTTTAACTCTAAGCCAATTAAGAACATAAGGAACACGACGCCCATTTCAGAGAAGTGCAAAATATCATCAACATTATGGATAAAGCCAAGGACAAACGGCCCAATCATAATCCCTGCCAATAGATACCCAAGTACCGCGCCCAAACGAATTTTCTGAGCAATAGGTACCATGATGACACCCGCACAAAGAAAAATAATGACGGATTCAAATAGCCCCATATCAGACATTAGGAAAGCCCTCCCGCACTTAGCGGTTGTTGTATCCATTGACGGTAGTCATCAATCAGCTGTTGAAAATGGGCTTTAGGCTGCCGACGTGCCGCATAAATTATGGTCGGCTCCAACCATTGCATATCACACATCAATGCGGTCAATTCAAATGGACGAAGTATTTCTGTTAACGGATAACGGTTGTACCCATCGTGTTGGTAGGCATGGATAGGCTCACCGGTTGTAATCACTGAGCGCCAATATTTGCCTTTTAATTTTTGATACCCCATATCCGTGGCGAAACGACGCGTTAATACGCGGTCAAACCACTCTTTCAATAATGCAGGGCAACTATAAGTATAGAGGGGATGCTGAAAAACAATCACATCATACAAGCACAGCAGCTTTTGCTCCGCGGTCACATCAATAAAATAATCGGGATATGTGGCGTAGAGATCATGCACCGTGACATGCTCAAAATCGCGCACCGCATCAAGCAATGCCTTGTTGGCGATAGATTCATCAGGGTCTGGGTGGGCATAGACCACCAGCACTTTTGGTGTATTTGACATCTTTCCCTCCTCAAAGGCGTGTCAGACGGAACATTTTCCGTTACCATGCTGCCTGCTAAATAGAGTTTACGCCCTAAATATTGCAGTATTCGTATTATTATTCGAACGTATATACGTTGGTAATTTAACATATTTTTAATAGACGGTTGCTATGATTGTTTTCTCTTCACTCCAAATTCGTCGAGGCGTTCGTGTTCTTTTGGACAATGCCACGGCGACGATTAACCCCGGCCAAAAAGTTGGTTTAGTGGGTAAAAACGGCTGCGGTAAATCGACGCTGCTTGCGCTGTTAAAAGGCGAATTACAGGCTGAAGCAGGCTCGGCAACGTTTCCAAGCAACTGGTCTATGGCATGGGTCAACCAAGAAACCCCTGCATTAGATGTGCCAGCACTCGAATATGTCATTGACGGTGACCGTGAGTTTCGTGCCCTTGAGCAAAAACTGGCCCAAGCCAATGAAAAAAATGATGGTCACGCCATTGCTGTCGTCCATGGGCAATTAGATGCTATCGATGCATGGACAATCCGTTCGCGTGCATCCAGTTTGCTTCATGGTTTAGGTTTCAGCCAAGCGCAATTAGATTCCCCGGTAAAATCGTTTTCCGGTGGATGGCGTATGCGTTTGAACCTCGCACAAGCTCTACTTTGCCGCTCTGATTTACTGTTACTTGATGAGCCCACCAACCACCTTGATTTAGATGCGGTGATATGGCTGGAAAAATGGCTGAAAAGCTACCAAGGCACGTTAATTTTGATTTCCCATGATAGGGATTTCCTCGACCCAATTATTGATAAAGTGTTGCATATTGAACAGGAAACGATGTTCGAATACACGGGCAACTACTCTTCGTTTGAACGCCAGCGTGCAACGAAGCTGGCTCAGCAACAATCGCTGTATGAAAGCCAACAGGCTAAAGCGGCACACTTACAAAGCTATATTGACCGCTTTAGAGTGCAAGCTACCAAAGCAAAACAAGCACAAAGCCGTATTAAGATGTTGGAAAAAATGGAAATGGTGGCACCTGCACACGTGGATAACCCATTCCATTTTTCATTCCGTAAGCCTGAAAGTCTGCCAAACCCATTATTAAAGATGGAAAAAGTGAGCGCGGGTTACGGTGAAAAAGTCATTTTACAATCGATTAAGTTGAATTTGGTTCCGGGTTCACGTATTGGGTTACTGGGGCGTAATGGCGCAGGTAAATCTACGTTAATTAAGATGTTAGCAGGCGATTTGCCACCGCTACAGGGGGAGATTTCCCTCGCCAAAGGCATCAAGTTAGGTTATTTCGCCCAGCACCAATTGGAATACCTGCACCCAGAAGAGTCCCCATTGCAGCACCTTGCACGCCTTGCCCCTGAACAAACGGAGCAACAACTGCGTGACTATTTAGGTGGCTTTGGCTTTAAAGGTGACCAAGTGACAGACCCAAGCGGTCGTTTCTCTGGCGGAGAAAAAGCACGTTTGGTGTTAGCGCTAATTGTCTGGCAACGCCCGAACCTGTTGTTACTTGATGAGCCAACTAACCACTTGGATTTGGACATGCGCCAAGCCCTCACCGAGGCTTTGATGGCATTCGAAGGTGCATTGGTTGTCGTTTCCCATGATAGGCACTTACTGCGTACCACCACTGATGAGCTGTACTTAGTTCACGGCGGTGCGGTAGAGCAATTTGATGGCGATTTAGAAGATTACCAGCAATGGCTTGCAGAGCAAAACAAGCTCGAATTACAGCAAGTGCGTGACCAGCAAGAGAAAGACAAACCCTCAGCGGCGACAACCGTCACTGCACAAGATAGAAAAGATCAAAAACGTCGCGAAGCGGAGTTCCGCCAACTGACTCAACCAATCCGTAAAAAAATCACGGAGCTGGAAAAGCAGATGGAAAAACACTCAACATCCCTGAGCGAGTTAGAAACTAAGCTTTCTGATGCCGCAATTTATGAGCAAGATAAAAAAGCGGAGCTAACCGAGTGTTTGAAAAAACAAACGGAGCAAAAATCAGCCCTTGAAGACGTTGAAATGGAATGGATGGAACTGCAAGAAAAGCTGGAAGTGATGACCAGCGAGTTTGAGGCTGGCTAGTTCTTCTTCCACTAATTAACATGCAAAAAAGCGCTTATTTCTTGAACAGATAAGCGCTTTTTATTTACCCTAATTTTGATTATCTATCGCCCTTAATTGCACAAATGCACAGTGCAGTTGTGCAATTGAAAACATATTGCTACAATGCCACATCTTTGCCATTTTTCAAGGAGTGAAAATGCAACAGAGTGAGGATGACTGCAAATTACAGTTTAGAGAAAAATACTTAGGTTTATTCTATCAATACGGCACGGTTCATAAGGCGATACCTTCAAACATTCAAGCTGTACTTGCTCGAAAATTGGATATGTTGAATGCAGCCATTATTTTAAATGATGTAAAAAGCCCACCAGGTAATAGGCTGAAAAAATTAAACTCACCGTTGGAAAGCTACTACTCAATAAGAGTCAATAACCAATATCGTTTAATTTTTAAATGGGAAAATGGTATCAAAGATCTATACCTAGATCCTCATAAAGACGTCTAACACCGATTGAGTGAATGGTAGCTAGGTTCTAGCACCTGCGAGCTTACCATACCTAAAAATAATTAATTTAGTTCGAAAAAGATGACAAGGAGAAAACCATGCAAGCGATGCGAAAACCCGCAAGTGTTGGTGACGTGTTACTTTATGAATATCTCATACCCACAGGTATGAAAATTAACGAGCTTTCTGAGCTACTCGGCGTTCATAGAAATACCATTAGCGCATTAGTGAATAATAATCGAAAACTATCTATCGATATGGCCTTCAAACTCGCAAAAGCTTTTAATACCAGCAAAGACTATTGGTTAAATCTTCAACAAGCTGTTGATGTTTGGGAAGTAAGAAGTGATCCTCGACTACAGGCAGAAATAAATAACATAATGTTTTATAAAGATTTTCTAAATGAAAAAGCGAAAGAAATTGCTTGATTTAGCTCCCCTCATGATGAAATGAGGGGATTTTTAGTATTAATTCGTCACACACATCACATAATACTGTCCATCAATAATTTCGGTTCCTTCGGTTTCATGTTCGAAGCCGGGGAACTCACTATCCCACGCTTGCAGGCTGTGTAAATAACCGATATGTGGGCTATTTTTATCCCCAAAGCTTTCCCCTGATAGCAACATCGGGATACCCGGTGGATACGGAATAATCGAATTGGCGGCAATACGCCCTGCAAGTTTATCGAGCGGAACGGCTTCCACACGGTTAGCGACAATTTCTTGGTACGCATCTCGTGGGCTCATCATCACTTCAGGCAGTTGTTCATAGGCTTGGTTCAATTGCCCACCAGGGTTATTTTTTTGCAGATAAGCGAACATTTTATCGCCTAAGTCTCGTAACCCCATATGCCCATATATTTCGGGAGCGCTTTCCACCACTTCTGGCAACACCTTCTTCAACCCCGTGTTATTGTCATAATGGCGTTTAAAGGAAAGCAGTGCATTGACCAACGTCCCCCATTTCCCTTTGGTGATCCCCATAGAAAACAAAAACATAATCTGGAAATCAGTTGTCCGCGTTGGCACAATACCATAATGGTTTAGCCATGCTGTGACCAACGCTGCGGGCACACCGGTATCCAGCAACTTGCCATTATCCCCCATTCCCGGTGACAAAATACTGACTTTAATCGGGTCAAGCATCGCCCAATTTTCAGGGATATCTTTAAAACCGTGCCATTTATCCTCTGGGTTCATTACCCAGCAGCTCTGCTCTTTCATCAGCAGCTCAACAGGGGCATCTTCAAAGGCATAACGCTTTCCTGTTGCAGGGTCTTTCACCATTTCCTGATTCCATGGCTTAAAGAACCATTCGTCATCATTGAGAAATTCTTTATACAAGTAACCCAGTGATTGGCGGAAATCGATAGATTCACGAATCACTTCATCGGTGAGTGAACGCCCACTATTCCCATCCATCATATCTGCCGCGATATCATTTGAGGCGCATATCGCGTACAGCGGCGAGGTGGTGGCATGCATATGGTAAGCCTGATTAAAACGATTGAAATCAATCGAATTACGGCCATTTCTGATATGAATAAATGATGCTTGAGATAACGCATTTAACAATTTATGCGTGGAATGAGTGGCAAAGATAGTCGGTTCATCGCCATTTCTCGGTTCATCTCGCATGGCAAAATGGTCATGATAAATGGGATTAAAACGCGCATAGCCGTACCATGCCTCATCAAAATGAATTCTATCCAATGATTTATCCAGTAAATCTTGAACTTTGCGTGCATGGTAGCACACGCCATCATAGGTACAGTTCGTGACAACACTGTAAGCTGGACGTTTACCGATTTTATCCGATGTTAGTGGGTTTTTAGCGATTTTTTCTGCAATGGCTTCAGGCGTCATCTCTTTCGGATAAATGGGACCAATAATCCCATAACGATTGCGACTTGGAGTCATGTACACAGGCTTAGCACCTGTCAGGATCAACCCTTGTTCAATCGATTTATGGCAATTTCGGTCGATGACCACAACGTCTTCATCGGTCATACAGGCTTGCATAATCGTTCGGTTAGAACCCGATGTCCCGACAACCACGGAGTAAGATTGGTCAGCACCGAAGATGCGTGCCGCATTTTTTTCACATTCGCCAAATGCCCCTGTGTGGTCAAGTAACGACCCCACCGCGACTCGCTCAATGCCGATATCTGTGCGGAATAAATTCTCACCAAAGAAATCGTGGTAAATTCGCCCCGCAGGTGTTTTGGTAAACCCAACGCCGCCTTGGTGCCCCGGTGCAGCCCATGAATATTCGTGGATATCACTGTATTTAATTAAGCTTTTCATTAATGGCGGCAGCAACTGCGCACGATAACGAATAATTGCTGCGAGGACGCGCCCTGCAATAAAGTCGGCTGAATCTTCTAAAATCCAAGCAAACTCATCGACTTGCTCCATCATTTTACGGTCAAAGGCGGTCAGTGCTTCTTCACGATCACTCAGTAAGAAAACAGGTACATCTTCTTGTCGACGGTGAAGCTGGGTAATTAACTGATGAGCTTGGGTTTGTTCTTGCTTGTCTGACATGTCACGACCGTATAACAAGCAATCAATACTGGTGTTTGAACGGATGTATGCCATGCCATCTTCAAAATCACGAATAATCACGGTTTCAACATGTTCATCGTTCAATTCGCTCGCAAGCCTTGCAACTGCGTGGCTAATAACGGAATCTTCGTCAGTTAACTCAGTATAAACAATGAGTGCTCTCATCAATAATTCCCCTTTGAATATTTTAAATTTAAATACTTATGACTTTAGTCTTAACGCAAATATGTATTTATTGCAAAGTTATCGATGAGCTATAAGACAAAAGGCTATTCATCCAAATTATTAATTGCCATTCTTGCATTCATAACTAAGGACTTAGCCTTGGCCTCGCGTTTTTGTAGCAATGCCATAAAAATGAGGTCGGTTATGGTGTTTTGTGCCGTTCGGGATGAAATAGAAGAACTACGCCATTCATCTTCTTCCGCAATACTTTCAAGTACGTAATCAGAGAGTTGCGCCAGCGGTGAATGCCGGTCACGCGTGATAGCAATAACCGATGCGCCCTGCTTACGCGCAATATTCGCTGCACTTAGCATATCTTTCCGCTTGCCCGTAAATGAGATCACAATCTGTACATCATTGGAATTTAACGTTAAAGCTGCTGCAATTTGCACATGATGGTCAAACTCCACCAATGTGGTGATCCCAATTTTTTGCAGCTTGTAGCTTAAGTCCTTCGCCGTTAACCCTGAGCCGCCAATACCGACTATCTGCACCCGCTGCGATTTCTCGATTAGTTCCACAACTCGTTCAAACTGTTTGAAATCAATGTGCTTTGTGGTCTCAGTAATCGAATGGTTTTTCTCCATCGACAGTTTTTGTGCCACCACCATTAAATTATCATTCGGTGCAATGCGATTATGTAATGTCGTATGAGTTGCCCCTTCATGCAGTTTCTGACGACCAATAATTTCACTCAGTGCCAATTTTAGGGCTGGATACCCCTTAACCCCCACTTTTTGGCTGAACTTCACAATAGCAGACTGGCTAACATTTAGCCTTTCAGCCAGCTCCGATGAAGACAAACTCAGGATATGTTCTGGATTTTCGAGGATAAATTGCGCAATTTTACGTTGATTTTCCGCTAATCGCGGTAATGAATATGTAATCACGTCCAGTAATGTCATGGTGATCTCCCCAAACAGGTACTCATTTCAAGCTGTCAAAAAAAAAGAATAATAAATTATTCCTTTTACGCTTAATCGATACGTGAGAAATAACTAAATAAATTCAATGCAAAGCTATCTTTTAGCCTGATATTTTTTACAAAATATTCCTTTATATTCGCAAATTAGAATAGATATCGACGTGATCTCAATCACACCAAAGGAATAAATAATTCCTTAGTATTAGCACAATATCTGATTTAGGAGCAATTTTTATGACTATCGATTTAAGCAAAATGGTAACGGAAAGCCGTAATGCCGCAAGCACACATATCGACCAATTATCCACCTTGCAAATGCTGCAAGTGATTAACAACGAAGACAAACAAGTCCCTTTAGCGGTCGAAAAAGTGCTCCCTGAAATTGCGCAGCTGGTTGATAAAGTCGCAGACGCATTTCTAAAAGGCGGCCGGTTGGTTTACTCAGGCGCAGGTACATCAGGGCGTCTAGGCATACTTGATGCCAGTGAGTGCCCACCAACTTATGGGACGCCTCATGAACAAGTCATCGGCCTTATTGCAGGTGGTCACCAAGCTATTTTTCGCGCCGTCGAAAATGCGGAAGATAAGCCTGAGTTAGGCGAACAAGACCTAAAAAATATTCAATTTAATGAAAATGATGTGCTGGTTGGCATCGCTGCAAGTGGGCGTACCCCATATGTACTAGGCGCTTTAGCCTATGCAAACTCTGTTGGCGCTACCACCGCAGCCATTAGCTGCAATCCAAATAGCCCCATCGCCAATGCGGCAGATATCGCCATCACCCCTGTCGTTGGCGCAGAAGTGGTCACGGGTTCTTCTCGAATGAAAGCAGGCACAGCTCAAAAATTAGTTCTGAATATGATCACCACAGGTGCGATGATCCGCATCGGTAAGGTATTTGGCAACTTGATGGTGGATGTTGAAGCCACGAATGCCAAATTAATTGAAAGGCAAACTAAAATTGTTATGGAGGCAACTGACTGCGACCGAACCACCGCTGAAAATGCACTTCAACAATGTGACAGACACTGTAAGACGGCTATTTTGATGGTGTTATCGGGCCTGAATGCCGATGATGCTCGTCAACTGCTCTCAAACAATAACGGTTTTATTCGTACAGCACTCAATATGGCATCCTCCGCCTAATCCGCGGATTTTAATGAGAAAAATAGTATGGCTAAAATAACAATAGAAATGATGCAGCAGATCCTGCAACAGGTTGGGGGTCGTCGCAATATAAAATTAGCGGGCAACTGCATGACTCGCTTACGACTGACACTCAACAATGAACAACTCGTCGATAAAGCCGCACTCAAGCAAATCGCAGGCGTGCTTGGCGTTATTGAAAGTGACGAACAGCTACAAATTGTTCTTGGCCCGGGTAAAGCCCAAACCGCTGCGGACTTAATGAACAAAATATTAGAGGATGAAGAAGATGAGCACGATGAACAGCCTCATCAAACCCAAGACCTCAACGAAATTGCCTCTGCCAATAAGCAGCAGCTGAAAAAGAAACAAACCAGCGCAGTGCACCGTTTTCTCTCAAAATTTGCCACTATCTTTACCCCATTAATTCCAGGGTTTATTGGGGCAGGTCTATTGATGGGGATCGCATCATTACTTGGCCTGTTAGTCGCCAATGAAAACTTGTTTCCACCTGATTCCCAGCAGTTGGGCTGGCTAAAAAGCGCCATTGCCTACCTCGCCATATTCGGTAAAGGCTTATTTACCTTTATGGGGCTATTAATTGGCTACAACGCCCAAAAAGCCTTTGGAGGAAGCGGGGTTAACGGTGCAATTATTGCGGCCTTATTTATTTTAGGTTACGACCCAGAGGCAACAAAAGGCTTCTATTCCGGGATGTCGAACTTCTTTGGTTGGCACATCGACCCTCGTGGCAACATTATTGGGATTTTAATCGCCTGTATTTTTGGTGCGTGGGTAGAAAAACAAGTTCGTAAAATTATTCCATCCAGCCTTGATATTATTCTAACCTCAACTATTACTCTCCTAATTGTTGGTGCAGCAACCTTTATCTTTATCATGCCGATTGGTGTTTGGCTGTTCGACGGAATGTCTTGGTTATTTATGCACTTAAACGGCAACCCAATTGGAACCGCAGTTTTAGCAGGGCTGTTCTTGATCGCAGTAATGTTTGGGGTTCACCAAGGGTTTATCCCTGTTTACGTTGCCTTAGTGGATGCTCAAGGGTTTAACTCTCTGTTCCCGATACTTGCAATGGCGGGTGCAGGCCAAGTCGGTGCAGCGCTTGCTTTATATGTGAAAGCGAAAAAAGGCTCAGTAACTCGTGGGCAAATTGGTGGTGCTCTATTCCCTGGTTTCTTAGGTATTGGTGAGCCACTGATTTACGGTGTCACACTTCCCCGTGTAAAACCCTTTGTCACTGCATGTTTAGGTGGCGCCGCAGGGGGGTTCTTTATCGGTGCGGTAGCATGGATGGGTTTACCTGTCGGTTTAAATACCGTGTTTGGCCCATCAGGGTTAATTGCTATCCCCTTAATGACGTCTGGACAAGGCGTTCTCGCGGGGATGGCGGTATACGCAGGTGGCATACTAGTTTCGTATATCTGTGGTTTCCTCTTTACTTACCTGTTTGGCAGTAAAGGCGTCGATTTAAGTTAATCTCGCTCTAAGCAAAAAAAGCAGCCTGAGGGCTGCTTTTTTTGCTTACTATTTTGTGTTCGTCGGCCAGCATCTTTCAGCGTCATAAGGAGAGCGCCGTCTCTTTATCCCTACCTAATTAAATTCCAACATAAAGCCTACGTTTTGTCAAGTTGCATATATTCCGCTATTTCAGACTCAATACCTGCCATGGACTTTTCCTTAGCAAAAGGTAGATAAAGTTGCTTAAATATGTCATCTCTTTTCTGCATATCCTCTAGCTTGGCTTTTAATTCAATGAGTTCCTTCTGAAGAGTACCATTTTGATTTTTTTGCTCTTTAATTTCTGTATTAACCGTATTCAATTCCGCCATTAAAGATATTTTCTTTTCTCTTAGTGAACCAAAGCCGATAGCAGTAAGTAGCCCTGCTTCAAGTGCATCAAAATCATTCTTGCTTAATTTACGCTTATAAGATTCGTCCCTTCGAAATTGTAGAGCCTTACTTTTCAAATCCTTAGCATTAGGTGGTAAAATTCTGCTAGGTGAAACGGTTTGTAGCATTTCGCAAAGCGCATAGCTCGTTTTATCACTTTCAAACTCGCTAATATAGCGTACTGAGTCTAATTCAAGTTGAAAAATAGCCTTATTATGCAAGTCACTAGATGGTGTTTGCGAAGTGATTGGGATAACAGTTACACCTCGCTTGTCTGCTCGAACAACTATAGCTGGGCGTCGTTTATGCATCTCACCGGATTGATGTTGGCAAGGGTATAGTGAGCTATCAGATAGTCCTGCATGAAAATTCAGCGTAAGATAAATATGACCATATTCAACAATAACAATTGTGCCTTTTTTGACTATTCCACCCGCATGGCGAATCTTTCTTTTTTGCATTGTTTGTGACAAATAAATGTCTTGCTGAACATTCTTTTCGGTCAGCCAGATCCCCCAAACATTTTTTGATATTCCGAGAACAAATTCAACTTTCCATCTCTTACAAACTTGACCAGTAAATGCTTTCGTAATAAAAAAAGGAGAATGTTTTTCATTTAAAGGAACAAGAATTTCATCAATATTCTTAGTATACTCACTACCAAGAAGATATTCGTTACTTGGATTCAATTTATCAAATTTATAATACTGAATAGAAACAGTTACCATATAACTTCCCTGTTCAATTACATAACCACCTAACAATCAACTGAAAAACAAGATTGTTTTAGTTAATAAATCTATTACTCCAACCAAATCAATGGTACGCACAGTGCGGTCAGTAATCCCATTGTCCAGTTAAAAATAAACCATGCACGGCGGCTACGAAGAAACAAGCTAATTAGCGAACCAAACCCCATCCAAATTAGCCCAGCCACCAAATTCACAACCACAAAAGCAATACTCATCATGATAATTGACTGAGTGAATAACTCGCCGGGCAGGCTAAACCCGCCAACAGCCCCTAAACCCATCATCCATGCTTTTGGGTTTAAAAACTGCAATAAACCGCCCTGATACCAAGTCACGCTTTTTGCCACTTCGCTATTTTCCTTAAGTGGTGCATAATTTGCTGTTGCGGTTTTCCACGCAAGCCATAAAAGGTAAATACTCCCTGCAATCTTTAAAACGATATGAATAGCAGGATATAGCAGTAAAAGCGCAGCAATCCCAAATGCAGAGAGGTAAAGTATGGACTGCATACCTAGCATGATCCCTAGGCATAATGTGATAGTACGGCGAAAACCATAGTTTGCTGCACTTGAAGTCAGCAACATATTGTTAGGGCCGGGTGTGACTGCTGCAATGAATAGAAATGTAAAAAGTGAAAAAATCAGCCCCAGTGTCATTTATACTTTAATCCTCAAACTCAAATTTGTTTACTTGCATCACAAAAAAATAACAGTATGTTATGTGACTCACAAGAGTCCCCATAAAATAAAATAAGGCTATGTCAGAAAACTTTCGTCCGATAAGTTGGGCTAAGAATCCACACCTCCAAACGTTGTTGCCAAGAATTTTTCGCAGGACACCGAAAATTAAACCTCTTTGGCAGAGACTTGAATTGCCTGATGGCGATTTTATCGATCTTGCTTGGAGCGAAAAACCTGAGCTCGCTGCACACAAGCCGCGTTTAGTCATTTTTCATGGCTTAGAAGGCAATTTTAAAAGCCCCTATGCTCACGGTATGCTAGAAAGTGCACAAAACCAAGGCTGGTTAGGTGTGATTATGCATTTTCGTGGTTGCAGCGGCGAGCCCAATCGCCAACAGCGTATCTATCACTCAGGTGAAACCAATGATGCTCGTTATTTCTTACGCTGGCTAAAACAAACTTTTGGTGATGCACCAACAGCCGCTGTCGGTTATTCCCTTGGTGGCAATATGTTAGCGTGTTATCTCGCTGAAAGCGGTCAAAATGCCGATGTAGATGCAGGCGTTGTGGTCTCCGCCCCATTAATGTTGGAAGCCTGTTCATTGCGTATGGAAAAAGGGATTTCCCAATTTTATCAACGCTATCTACTCAATGGCTTAAAGCGTAATGCGACTCGTAAACTGGTTCGCTACCCCGGTTCCTTGCCATTAAATTTGTTACAGCTAAAACAACTGAAACGTATTCGTGAATTTGATGATGTTATCACCGCTCGTATTCATGGCTTTGATGATGCAACAGATTATTATCAGAAATGTAGCGCCCTCCCTAAGCTTGCCTATATTACGAAACCAACGTTAATCATTCATGCCAAAGATGATCCTTTTATGGCACCTGAAGTCGTTCCTGATTTATCCCATTTACCTAAAAACGTGGAATATCAAATGACTGAACACGGTGGCCACGTGGGCTTTGTGAGTGGGACATTAAGAAAGCCTCAAATGTGGCTAGAAACCCGGATTCCACAATGGCTAACTCCTTATTTAAATAAGGAAAAAGAATGATTATTCCTTGGCGAGAGCTTGCGCCTGAAACACTGGATAATCTGATTGAAAGCTATGTGTTACGCGAGGGCACCGACTACGGCGCCCAAGAAAAAAGCCTGCAAGATAAAGTGAACGATGTGAAACGGCAGTTAGTTTCTGGCGAAATTGTGCTAGTCTGGTCAGAATTGCATGAATCCGTTAATTTCATGCCTAAAGCCCGCTAACCCGCTTCGTTCGCTGTTTCTGAAATAGTGGCCATAAGCGCAACACAGGGAGTCCGCTATGTCCAAAAAACACCCGATTATTGCCATCACTGGTTCAAGCGGTGCTGGCACGACCTCAACTAGCCAAGCATTCCGTAAAATATTCCATCAATTAAATATCCAATCTGCTACGCTAGAAGGTGACAGCTTTCATCGCTATACGCGTCCTGAAATGGATATGGCAATCCGTAAAGCCAGAGAACAAGGCCGCCATATTAGTTATTTTGGCCCAGAAGCCAATGACTTTGCGCTACTTGAGCAAACACTGGTGGATTACGCCAAAACGGGCTGTGGAAAATCACGAAAATACCTACACACCTACGACGAAGCCGTGCCTTATGGTTTACAACCGGGTACATTCACCCCTTGGGAATCGTTGCCAGAAAAAACGGATGTGCTGTTTTATGAAGGCTTACACGGTGGGATAGTGACACCTGAGCACAATGTTGCGCAACATGTTGATTTACTTGTCGGTGTTGTGCCTATCGTGAACTTAGAGTGGATACAAAAGCTTATCCGTGACACCACTGAGCGCGGGCACTCCCGAGAAGCGGTAATGGATTCAGTGGTACGTTCGATGGGGGATTACATTAACTACATCACGCCACAATTTTCCCGTACCCATATTAACTTCCAACGCGTACCTACTGTCGATACCTCAAACCCGTTTTCAGCGAAAGCTATTCCTTCACAGGATGAAAGTTTTATTGTTATTCGTTTTCGCGGGCTTGAGCAGATCGATTTTCCCTACCTGCTATCAATGATATCAGGCTCTTTTATCTCTGCGATGAATACTATTGTCGTGCCTGGCGGGAAATTAGGTCTCGCGATGGAATTAATTATGACGCCAATAGTCGAAAAACTCATTAGCCAGAAACATAGCTAAATTATTTTTTAATTATTAAACAAGATGCTTACCAATAATTAAGATAAGCATCTTTAAATTCAAATATATTAATAATAATTAAATTTATTTTTAATTTTTTATTTCAAAGCTATGGGTCACTTCGACAGTTTTTTCCAACATCAACGCGACCGAACAATATTTTTCAGCCGAAAGTTGAACGGCACGTTCAACGGCTTTATCCGTTAATTCATTCCCTGTTACAATAAAATGCAGATGGATTTTAACGAAATAACGTGGCGCCTCTTCACGGCGCTGAGAGGTTAATTTCACTTCACAGTCGGTAATATCATTACGGCCTTTTTGTAAGATGGATACCACGTCAATTGCGCTACAGCCACCCGCAGCCATTAATACCATCTCCATTGGGCTTGGTGCTTTATCGCCTGCGTTACCGTCCATCATCACTTGGTGGCCTGACGCTGACTCACCTAAAAAAGAGAGTCCTTCTACCCATTTAACTCTTGCTTCCATTTTATTCCCCTTGAAATGAAATCGATTTAAAGGCTACATTGTTCCATAGATATAATGAATGTTATATCAGCTTTATTCTGCTGAAGCGATACAGGGAAGACTTTCTGTATTGGATATGCTACAAACAATACTTAGTTGATAGGATTAAGATCAAAACTCAACGTTGTATTTGATTATATTATAGTGTTGATATCAGTTTGTTTACCCTAACCATGAAAAGCGATTGATGCAATGTTGCTCTTCCTGTTATTTAGGGTATATAAGACAAATTAATATGCTAAGCTAGTGACTTTAAAGCCAGCCTTTCTGGTACGCTTTCCGGATGGCTGCAATAACATACAGAGGATAACGCTAATGGTTCTCGGCAAGCCACAAACAGACCCTACTCTTGAATGGTTTTTGTCACACTGCCATATTCATAAGTATCCATCCAAGAGCACACTGATCCATCAGGGTGAGAAAGCAGAAACCCTTTACTACATCGTTAAAGGTTCAGTGGCTGTTTTAATCAAAGATGAAGAAGGCAAAGAAATGATCCTCTCCTACCTGAATCAGGGGGATTTCATTGGTGAGCTTGGATTATTTGAAGAAGGGCAAGAACGTACTGCGTGGGTTAGAGCAAAAATCGCCTGCGAAGTTGCTGAAATTTCTTACAAAAAATTCCGTCAATTGATTCAGGTTAACCCTGATATCTTAATGCGCCTCTCTGCGCAAATGGCAAGCCGCCTGCAAACCACGTCAGAAAAAGTGGGCAACCTCGCCTTCTTAGACGTAACTGGCCGTATTGCACAAACATTACTGAATCTAGCCAAACAACCTGATGCCATGACGCATCCAGACGGGATGCAAATCAAAATCACCCGTCAGGAAATTGGCCAAATCGTTGGTTGTTCCCGTGAAACTGTCGGCCGTATTTTGAAAATGCTGGAAGATCAAAACTTAATCTCTGCGCATGGTAAAACCATTGTTGTTTACGGTACACGATAATTAACCTTTCGCCTCACTCCCTTGGTGGGGCGCACACTTTCAAATAGCGTTGTATCATCGATATAACGCTATTTTCCCAAAATACGATTATTTTATATATCATTTTTTAATGAGTGTCGTTTCTTTATATTTTCTCTATTTAGCTCTCTATAAAATAATAATTATAATATTAAGTAGGGTTATATTTATGAAAATTACACTTAGCAATTTGTCAGGTCATTCCGATATTTTTAAAAACATTAGTAATTCCGATGATTTTATAAAGAAAATCTTTACTGTTACTGCTTCATCGAGAAAAGAACCATTATCCACTCAGCGGCAATCTAAACCATCACATGCTTGTAGCCTAGAAAGCATTGACTCAGCTTATGAAAGTGATTCAGAAAGTATAAAGGATACTAAATTATTACACTCTGACGAATTTAAGTATAAAGTTAATCAACTGAAAGGTCGATTATATAAGTTTTATGCATCTACTTTTTATAATGAGCAAGATGCCAATTCGCTAATAAAAGAAAATCAGACAATTTTTGAAAATTTCAATCGCGCTGATGAAGAAATGCATGGATATGCCAATTTTTTATATCGGTACGTTAAAATTCCAGGGGTTAATATCAACACTCCAGAAATAAAGGATGAAATCATAAAAAACTATCATCCACCTAAGCAACTAGAAAATAAAAACGGTACTAAAATCCCCTTAATAATTCAAAGAAACACAAAAGAAATTATTAATGTTAATTCCCCATTAGAGCAAGTTAAACAAAAAACAACGCCTTTTTCTCAAAAAAAAATTACATATGTACACTATAGAGTTGCTGACAATATTCAAGAGCATTCTAAATCAACCCCTCTACCTAAAAGCACTTTTGATTTTAAGGGGAATATATTACAAACAAAAACATCCGCATTAAGAACACAATATATCAAGCAACATTACAAACTATCTAACAAATCTACGCCATTAGACCATAAAGAACGAAAACCTCACTTAAATAGGAATGTCACTTCAATTAAAAACTCTGACTTAATAAAAATAAGCAATAGCATTAAAAAAGAAAAAAGACTAACCATGGAAATGAATGCACTTATGAATAACATCGTTGAAATACAAAATCAAATTCACATTAATGATAATTTATTGAACGAATTAAAAAAATAAATCATTCAATAAAGTGTTTTCTTTTTTCATTTAAAACCATCATTAAGGCAATGATTAATTACATCTTATCAACATAACAATGTCATAAGATAAAACCAACATATTGAATAGGTTAATAATTTCAATATTAAGCATGAATATTTAATTAATAAATTACTTTTTAGTATTAATATAGGATATGACTATGAAAACTAATCCCCAGAACAATACCACAACTAGCTCACTATACAAAGAAATTTCATCAACTGGAGCTACAAGAGAAACACCCACTATTATACAAAAAATTAAAAATATAAAAGTAAATAACCCATTCTCATCTTTTCGTTTTAACAAAAAAGAGGTGGAATCAAAGTTTCACATAAACCTAACAGAAAATGAATCACAGGAAAAAGAATTAAATTTATTCCATACATTAAACTCAAACAAAAAAACAATATCCACCCTCGAAAATAAGCTAATAGAAAAATCTTTTAAGATCCCACAATTCATCAAAGATTTAACAAATAAAATAGAAAAATCCATTAATAACTTGTTAGATAAGAATAGTTTTTTTAGTGAAAATCCCGCTACAGATGAAATCATCGAAAAGCAAAATGAAACAATAGGCTACCTTAAACATTACCAAGATTTATTAGACAGAAATGAAAAATTAACAAATAAACAAGAAGAGCTAAAAAACGAAATTGATGATCTGAAATCATCCATAAGATATGAGTCAAAAATAAGAGGAATTTCACACTTAAAAAAAGAAAGTAAATACCTTTCTTCATTAGAAGAAGAAGTATCAAAAGAGATTAACATGGAAGAAAAGAATGAAAAATTGGAAAGTTTAATTAACATGCAAACGACAGTAAAAAATTTACTAACTGGTGAACTAAAAGACATAAAAAATAAAATTCACAATATTACATTGGATAAAAGTGCTCTAGAAAAAAACATTTTAGCTATAAAAAAACCAATAATGAGCGAATTTTTAGTTACTTACGATGAAGACAATACGCCTATATACCATGATGAATCTCACAACTTTGATTTTGATGATGTATTTGAAAAAAAATCGGAAGTAGAAAACACAAAAAACAATGAAAATATTGATAATTTAATATTTGAAAATAATTCATTATATAATCTAATAGATGAGTTAGTTAAAAACAAAATTAATTCAACAAGCATGTTCCATGAATTAAAGCTTAAAAATGATATAAAAGATCATGAAATTAAAGCACTAAGGGAAATACTTGCTAATAAAGAGAAAATGATGACCTCTATTAGTCTCACTTCATTATCTTCTGGTTACAGTTCCGATAATGAGGCTAATAACCTTACACCAGACACTAAGGTTAATGAGAAAAAAACAACTCAAAAAAAAGAGAAACTAAAAAATAAATACCCTTTAGCCAAGAATAAAAAAGTAAATAAATATTCACATGAACATAAAGATCAATGCCTAGCTGCTGGAATACCCAGTAATAGCTCAGAAGAGCAATTACAAGCACGGTTAGAGGACCAAGCTAAGATGAAAAAAATGCCATTACCAGCTCAATAGTCGTTATAAAAAACAATTTTTTAATAAGTTGCAGAAATCATTCTGCAACTTATCTTTCAATTATTTCAGCAACTTCCCGATCGCCGCCTCTAATTTCGCCATACCGCTGTTGATTTCTTCTTCAGAAATAATCAGTGAAGGCGTAAAACGCAGTACATTAGTGCCTGCATTTAACATCATTAAGCCTTCTACAGCACTGGCTTGCAAAACATCTTTCGAACGGTTTAATAGTTTGCCATCTAACTCCGCGCCGATTAATAACCCCATTCCTCTGATCTCGGAGAAAATGCCATATTTATCGTTCAGCTTATTTAAATGAGCAACGAATAGCTCGCGACGTTTTTCGACACCTTTTAACACTTCTTCAGTATTAATAATATCAAATGCCGCATTACCTACCGCGCAAGCTAATGGGTTACCGCCATACGTTGTACCATGAGAACCAACTTCCATGGTTTTCGCGATTTCTTCTGTGGTGATCATTGCACTAATTGGAAAACCACCGCCCAATGCTTTTGCCGTAGTTAAAATATCGGGTGTCACACCATAGTGCATATATGAAAATAGCTTGCCTGTACGCCCCATTCCACTTTGCACTTCATCGAAAATTAATAAGGCGTTATTTTCATCACACAGTTTACGAACACCTTGCAGAAATTCTGACGTAGCCGCAGTGACACCCCCTTCGCCTTGTACGGGCTCTAAAACAACCGCACAGGTATTCTCATCTATCACTGCTTTAACCGCATCAAGGTCGTTAAAAGGCACATGGATAATGTCCGCAGGCTTTGGCCCGAAGCCATCTGCATATTTAGCTTGTCCACCGACCGAAACGGTAAATAATGTGCGCCCGTGAAACCCCTGCTTGAAGGCAATAATTTTGGTTTTATAAGGGCTGTATTTTGTGATGGCATAACGACGTGCTAGTTTAAAAGCCGCCTCATTGGCTTCGGAACCTGAGTTCACAAAAAACGCGCGATCGGCAAATGTTGCTTGGGTGATTTTTTGCGCGAGTTTAAGCGCTTGTTCATTGGTAAAGATATTACTGACGTGCCAAAGCTTCTCACTCTGTTCACGAACGGCCGCGACCAAACTTGGGTGGCAATGACCCAAGGCTAAAACCGCAATTCCGCCTGCAAAATCAATGTATTCTTTGCCTTGCTGATCCCAAACACGGCTTCCTTCGCCCTTGACTGGAATAAATTCTGCTGGCGAAAATATAGGCAACATGACTTGGTCAAAAGTCTGCCGATTTACTGATTGTTGTTCTGTCATACCCCTCACCTGCTCTAACTTGATGCTTAAGTGAAAATATAAGCATCAAATATGAATAAAAAATCACAAAAGAGCAATAGGTAAGGGTGAAATATGCATAATTAATTTATTATGAACAATATTACCAAACTAATACTTTAGGAAATTATTCAATAACTCATGACCTTGTTCACTCAGAATGCTTTCAGGGTGAAACTGAACGCCTTCGATTGGCAAGGTTTTGTGCCGTATCCCCATGATTTCATCAACATCACCGTTATTTAGTGACCAAGCTGATACATCAAAAGAAACAGGAAGTGTCTCTGCGGCAATAACCAGAGAGTGATAGCGAGTCACCGTCAGTGGCCGGTTCAAACCTTTGAACACGCCTTGATGGTTATGATGAATTGCGGATGTTTTGCCGTGCATCACTTCACGGGCTTTAACGACAGATGCGCCGAAAGCTTGGCCTATGGCTTGATGACCAAGGCAAATCCCTAAAATGGGCAGTTTGCCCGCAAAATATTTTATCGCCTCAAGGGAGATCCCTGCTTCATCTGGTGTACATGGCCCGGGTGAAATCACCAGATGCGTAGGCGAAAGCTGTTCAATTTCTTCGATGGTAATTTCGTCATTACGTTTTACAACAACCTCAGCCCCTAACTCACAAAAGTACTGGTAAAGGTTGTAAGTAAATGAATCGTAATTATCAATAAGTAGAAGCATAGTAGCCTATCCGACTGATTTTTATCATTATATGTTATATCCCATGCATACTTTTCGGATATTAGCAATCAGAACGATGATTAAAACACCACGAAAAATGACAAAGGGCGGCTATGATAGCACAGCCTTAGCAGGAAAATAGCCTATTTACGTCAAGGAATGCTTTTTACCCATAAAAATTTCCATATAAAAATCATGGAATTATATTTACACTCTCATAACAATTTCATGATGAGATTAAGAATTACTTTAAATACAAGGAAGTAAAAGTATTTACTAAAACGACAAAATTCAGACAAACTTTTCGTTGATTTAATAGACAAAAATTAAATTAGAGCTAAAATTAACACTAAAAATAGAGCTAATTATGAGGTTTAATATGTATACAGAAGCTATTCATGCAAAGAGAACCGCTTCAATAAGCGAATTCAAAAAAAATCCTGCAGCGGCGATGAAAGAATCGGAAGGGGAGCCTATCGCTATACTTAGCCACAACAAACCCGCATTCTACTGTGTTCCTCCTGCATTATTCGAGCTGATGGTAGAACAACTCAGTGATAAATTATTACTTGAAAAAGTAACTCTCCGAATGGATGAGCCAGAGTTAGGCGTTAGCTTGGATGAAATCTAATCATGGCTCGTTTCAAAGTACAATTAAAGTTCAAAATTACTGCGAAGAAGGAATGGGATTCACTCAATTCAACAATAAAAGAAAAATTTAAAAAGATTTTAAAAAAGAGAATGGAGTCTTATGAATCACTAACATTGCCAAAGAATCGGCTTTCACTACAGCATAATTGCTATAAAATTAAGCTCAAGAATGATGCGTATCGTCTTGCTTATACAGTGAAAAGTGATGATTCCGGTAATATTAATGTCACCGTAACCGTTATTGCGGTAGATAGGCGTGATGAAATCTATAACGAACTTAAAAAACGACTTATTGACTAGCAAAAGTGGGTAAACGTATCCGCTTACCCACCAAACTGCATTAAGGCTTTTTAATCACTTCAGCAGAAATGATAGTGATAGGCTCTACAGGGACATTTTGGTATGGGCCGACATTCTCCGTTTTCACTTTAGAGATTTTATCTGCAACATCCATCCCTTTCACCACTTTACCAAACACGGCGTAACCAAAGTCACGCTGGCCATGATCTAAGAAGGCGTTATCCGCAACGTTAATAAAGAACTGGCTGGTTGCGCTGTCTTTATTTGCTGTACGAGCCATGGAAATGGTGCCACGTAAGTTACGCAAACCATTATCCGCTTCATTTTTGATTGGCGCACGCGTTTGTTTTTGCTGTAAATCTTTATCGAAACCGCCACCTTGGATCATGAAACCGGGGATCACACGGTGAAATGTTGTTCCGTTGTAATAACCTTCATTAACGTATTGAACAAAGTTTTCTGCCGTCACTGGCGCTTTCTTACTGTTCAATTCTAATTCGATATTACCCGCTGACGTGACTAACTTGATATAGGTTTCACCCGCGGATAATGCAAAAGATGAGGCGCTCATTGCGCAAACGGCCAAAAGTGGCACAAAAATTCGTTTTAACATGTAAGATCCCTTTCGTTATGACGCATTACTACTGCAATTAGGCAATTCTAGAGTGAAGCTGCCCAGATTGCTAAAGATTTACCTATATTTACGCCAAAAGCATGAAAATCACCAAATGCGTTAAATTGTAGACCAACTTTAATAAAAAGCTTCGCTAATTGTGGTTATATCTTCACTGACGACTTTTTCTACTCTCCCTAATCCATTCTTAATTGGATTACACGAGCGCGAATGATATTTCGAGTTGTCGGGAGAGGCTAAGCAAAGCTATAATCCCCCAGCCTTATGAGGCTAACTCAGGGAGAAAGACCAATGGCAATTAAAAATCATAACTACCAGATGGCAAAATTTGTCATCAGTGCACCTGATATCCGTCATCTTCCCAAAGATACGGGTATTGAAGTGGCTTTTGCTGGCCGCTCAAATGCGGGTAAATCCAGTGCATTAAATGCATTAACACAGCAAAAAAGCTTAGCACGCACCAGTAAAACACCGGGAAGAACGCAGCTAATCAACCTATTTGAAGTTGAAGAAGGTGTGCGCCTTGTTGACCTTCCAGGTTATGGTTATGCCGAAGTTCCTGAAGAAATGAAACGCAAATGGCAACAAGCACTTGGCGAATACTTGCAAAAAAGAGAGTGCATTAAAGGCCTCGTCGTTTTAATGGACATCCGTCACCCATTAAAAGATCTCGATATGCAGATGATTGAATGGTCTGTTGCGATGAGTGTACCCGTTTTAGTGTTGCTAACAAAAGCCGATAAGCTGGCTTCAGGAGCAAGAAAGAAACAGCTGGCAGAAGTGCGTGAAGCACTGGCACCATTAGAGGGAGATATTGAAGTTGAGTATTTCTCTGCGCTGAAAAAAATCGGCGTTGATAAACTGCGAATTAAGCTAGATAGTTGGTATAACACACCCGCTTAACCTGCCGAACAAGTGAGTCACCGATGGCTCACTTTCCTGCCTTAAGTCTAATTCACTGAATTTTAGATAAAAAAATGCTCCAGTCAAAAACTTTGACTGGAGCAGCTAATATTCAGCTAAATCCGATTACGTGAAGTAAAAGGTCTGAAAGATAGAACATCTTACCTCTGTACCCTACGCCTATTAATGTACTTTATTTTTCGTTCGAAAAAAAGTCTTTTTGTAGTTTTTTTTCAAAGCTTATATCGATTCAGCTACCTATATATTAAAATAAAGATAAAAAATCGTATTTTTATTACATATTTATGAGAGCCAAGTCGCATAAAAATGTCGTTTATTTTTTTATTTTTCAAGTTAAATTCAGTGAATTATCGAGGAGTTATGTTCAATTTACAGTCAATAATACCAGACGCATAATTACCCGAAACGTATTCATAAAAAAAGCGCCTAATAAAATTTCATTAGGCGCTTCATTAAATCATGCAATCAATGGTTAGTGGGCTTCATCCCAGTTATCACCAATACCGACTTCCACTTTAAGTGGTACATCCAACTTTAAGCTTTGCTCCATCAAGGCTTGAACCTGTGCTTGAACGCGCTCTAACTCAGACTCTTTGACCTCAAAAACCAATTCATCGTGTACTTGCATTAACATATCTGCTTCTGGCTTTTCCGTTTGCAGCCAGTTATCAACAGCGATCATCGCTTTTTTGATGATATCCGCAGCAGTACCTTGCATTGGGGCATTGATCGCTTCACGCTCTGCCGCCTTACGGCGCATACCATTGCTGGATTTAATATCCGCTAAATACAATCTACGCCCTTCTAGCGTCTCAACATAACCCTGTTCAGATGCCTGCACACGTGTATTTTCCATGTAACGTAAAACACCTGGATAACGTTCGAAATATAAATCCATATAACGCTGCGCTTCACCACGAGGGATGCCTAACTGGCGCGCTAAACCAAATGCACTCATACCGTAAATCAAACCAAAGTTAATCGCTTTTGCACTACGGCGTTGATCGCTCGTGACTTCATCAAGAGGAACACCAAATACCTCGGCCGCCGTTGCTTTGTGGATATCTTTCCCTTCTGCGAACGCGGTGAGTAAGCCTTTATCCTGTGATAAATGCGCCATAATGCGTAATTCGATTTGCGAATAGTCCGCCGCCATAACCTTATAACCGTCACGCGCCACAAACGCTTGGCGAATTCGGCGCCCTTCTTCTGTTCTCACTGGGATATTTTGTAAGTTTGGATCCCGTGAAGATAGACGCCCCGTTGCGGTTACTGCTTGATGATACGAAGTATGAACACGGCCAGTACGCGGGCTAATCATCAGTGGTAGCTTATCCGTGTAGGTCGATTTCAATTTGGCTAAGCTTCTGTGCTCTAAAAGCAATTTAGGCAGTGCATGGTTAAGTGCCAACTCTTCCAGCACTTCTTCATTCGTTGAGGCCGCACCACTTGGTGTTTTCTTAATCACGGGTAATTGCAATTTTTCAAATAAGATTGTCTGCAACTGTTTTGGTGATGCAAGGTTGAACTCTTCACCTGCCAGCTCAAACGCTTCTTTTTCTAATTCAGCTAACCGCGCCGTGATCACTTTGGATTGTGCTGCCAATGTCGCTGCATTAATTAATACCCCTTTGCGCTCCATACGGACTAACACCGGCACCAGTGGCATTTCGATATTTTCAAAAATGTGCTTCAGTTTTGGCTCAGCTTCTACCTGCGGATAAAGCGCTTGATGCAACAGCAAGGTGACATCAGCGTCTTCCGCTGCATAATTTGCCGCTTCTTCTAACGCGATTTGGTTAAATGTCAGCTGTTTTTTACCTTTACCCGCAATCTCTTCGAAACTGACCGTTTTATGGTTAAGGTGGCGGTCTGCAAGGCTATCCATATCATGGCGCCCCATGCCTGCCACGCTATTTAGCACATAAGACTCCAGCATGGTGTCATAACCAATGCCTTTGAGTTCAATATCATAGTTCTCTAAAACTTCGGCGTCATATTTTAGGTTTTGACCAATTTTGAGGATTTTTTCATTCTCAAGGATCGGTTTCATTACCTGAAGAACCTCATCCAGAGGTAACTGAACAGGCGCATCAAGGTAATCATGACCTAAAGGTAAATAGGCGGCATGCCCTGCTTCAATAGCAAAGGACATACCAACCAAACGCGCTTCTTGCGTATCTAAACTGTCAGTTTCGGTATCAAAAGCAAATAAAGAGGCTGTGCTCAGTTTTTCAACCCAGCGGTCTAAATCGGCTTTTTCTAAAATAGTTTGGTAGTTTTCAGCACTGAGTGTTGGCGTTGCAGGCACTGCGGCTTTCACTGTTGCCGTTGCAGGCGTCGGAGCAGCTTTAGTGCTGGAACCTTTGCCATCCATCCAAGAGCCGTTTTCAACATCCGCTAACCAACGTTTAAATTCATAGCGGCTAAATAACTGGTGAAGCTTATCTGCATCAATCTCAGTGACTTTTAATTCCTCACATTTTTTATCTAACTCAACATCGGTTTTGATCGTCGCAAGTTGGTAAGATAAAAAGGCAAGCTCACGGTTTTCCGCCATTTTAGGGGCTAGGGTTTTTGAGCCTCTAAAACCTAATGGGGCGATAGCATCAAGGTCGTTGTAAATGGCTTCTAAGCTACCAATACCTTGTAACAGCGCTAATGCCGTTTTTTCACCAACACCGGGGACACCCGGAATGTTATCTGACGAGTCACCCATCAATGCGAGGAAATCAATAATCAGTTCAGGAGGAACTCCGTACTTATCTTTGACCTCATCAGGGCCTAAGATGGTATTGTTCATGGTATTGATTAGTGTGATATTTGGCTCAACCAATTGCGCCATATCTTTATCACCTGTGCTGATCAGAACAGGCATACCTTTACGGCTAGCCTCACGAGCTAAAGTCCCGATAACATCATCAGCCTCTACCCCTGAAACGACTAGCAATGGTAACCCCATCGCCTCAACCATTTCATGCAATGGTGCTATTTGTGCCCGTAAATCATCCGGCATCGGTGGACGGTGAGATTTATAACTTTCGAATAATTCATCACGAAACGTTTTTCCCTTCGCATCGAAGACAACCGCGACATGGCTAGGCTTATATTGTAACACTAGGCTACGCAGCATGTTGAGCACGCCATACATGGCACCTGTAGGCTCGCCTGCACTGTTTGTCAGTGGAGGGAATGCATGATAAGCACGGTATAGGTAGGAAGAACCATCAACCAAAATAAGGGGGTTTTCTGCAATCTGAGCCATAGTCTGTCATCATCTTGTTAATCGGGAATGAAGAGCCATAGGATGCCATAATGTGGCTTCGGATACATCCCAAGTTTTACATTACGTCAAGCCTTCACCGAAATTCTGTTGAAATCGAGACTAATTTCAAACAAATGATCACCAATACAAGCCAAGGGAGTGATTATTCACATCATGATTAATCACGCTACGCAAGGGAATATCCTGTGGATAACCATGTGTATATATTTATGTTATTGATTGAATTCAATAAGAAAGAGGTTGTTTGCATATAAAAACAAGAATTTAAAATCAATGAGTTAGCTAAGAAATATTTTGATTTAACACAAGATGAAGGGAGTAGTCGAATTGTGGATATTGATTCAGTCACAAAGAGAAATAACCTGATGGTGGCAAGATTTGCCACCATCAAGAAGACTTACTTTTTATTCACTAAGAAATTCACCACATTGGAAAACTCTTTGCCATAGTCTTCTGCTTTATCAGCAGAAATACCGTTGTTACGGACTTGGTATTTGCCGTCAACAAATAATGCTGGCACGCCGCGTAGTTTTAAATCTTGAGCCGCATTTTGCTGTTTTGCCACGACAGATTTAACCACGAAGCTATTTAGCGCTGCATCATACTCATCACCAGAGATACCCGCTTTGATGAAAGCATTACGGATATCGGCTTTGCTATTGATAGTTTGCGTTTTTTGGATGCCTTCAAACAGAATTGGCGTCACTTTATCTTCCGCTTTCAGTACGATAGCAACTGCCCATGCTTGAGTTAAATCTGCACCTAAAGGCCCTAAGAAATCAACGTGATAACGTTCCATTTTTACGCCTTCCGGTAAATTTGCTTCTACCGTTTGTGGCACTTTATACACACTTTCAAACTGGTAACAGTGCGGGCAGTAAAAAGAGAAAAACTCTAAAACTTGTGGCAGGTTTTGCACAGGTTTAACATCGGTATACTCTTTACCTTCCGTGTAATTTGCCGCTGCGGCACCAAAAGACATGGCAATACCAAGCAAAGCCAACATAATTTTTTTCATAGACTACATTCTCCAAAAACAAAGACTTAAATGTTAAAACTGCGGGGTTAATTGCAAAGGAGCATCCTGCAACCGTTCAATTTGCTGCGCAAACTCAATGGATTGCTTTTGCCAAAAATCATCAGCTTGTAGCCACGAAAACGCCCGAGGAAACGCGGGGTCTTGCCAACGACGAATAATCCACCCGAGATAGTGAACCATGCGCATCGCCCTAAGCGGTTCAATCAGCTTTAGCTGTTTTACATCAAAATCAGAAAACTCATTATAAGTTTCTAATAGCGTATCTAATTGAATGACTTGCTCTTGGCGTGAACCATTAAGCAGCATCCATAAATCCTGAATCGCAGGGCCATTTCGCGCATCATCGAAATCCACCATCCACGCCTCATCACGCCACAAGATATTGCCCGGATGGCAATCCCCCTGCAGTCGCAAGGTGGATAACGTTGTTGGCCATTGCAGTTTGACCTGCGCAATCAGCTTATCTAACGATTCAATAAATGGCTCTTTGTCGCGTTCTTTCAACAACGAGCTTGATACAATAATATCGCGCGGCTTATCAAGATATTCATCCACACCCATTGTCGGACGAAATGCAAAGTTTTTGCGTTGCCCAATTTGGTGAATGCGCCCTAATAAATGCCCGACACTTTCAAGCTGAAATAAGTTATCTGTTTCATATTGCCGCCCACCGATACTCGGAAAAACAGCAAACATAAAGCCACCAAACTCCAATACCGTTTGCCCAGCAAACTCAAGAGGGGCAGCAACGGGCAACCCTTCATCATGTAACTCTAATGTAAAATCATGTTCTTCTTGAATTTGCGAGCGATTCCAACGCTCAGGCCGATAAAACTTCACCACATAACGTTGGCGATTTTCGTCTTGGAACTGGAAAACACGGTTTTCGTAACTATTGAGTTCTGTCAGCCCTGATTCTAGGTAAATCCCCGCTTCCATGAGCGCGTCTAAAATCAAATCCGGTGAAATTCCACTAAAATGGAAATTCGAATGTTCTATTTCATCCATGATTTAGTCTTTTATGATCCCACGAGCACGCAAAATCGCTGTTTTAAAATCATCTTCATAATCTTTTTTCAGGCCGGGGATTGCATCGTTACTGTCTGTGCCACGCATTTTCAGATGATAAATCAATACATCATCCGTTAATTCAGATAAGCTGCCTTTAAAGCCCGCTTCATCAGCAAGTTTCTGCAATAATTCAACAAGGTTTAAATCTGAGTTATCTTTCCAAACAGGGTGCAGAAGCTCAATGACTTCATTTAAGCGATGGCATTTCATGTTTATTCCTTTATCACGAATATTCGATACAAGTTATCAATAATCATACAAGAGAAAAAGCGAACTGTTGTCAATCTACGTAAAGTTTAGCGCCAATACGTACGAATATTCATTGATTTTATAGCAAAATAGAATAAATTTTAGCAATTACTATACGCGAAAGTGTTTACAGGTAAGTTGAAACATTTTCTTGAAGATATTCAAGGATATTGAATATGTCATTTCGACAGTCAATTACAGGGGTCATACTAGCAGGTGGCCGGGGAACACGTATGGGTGGGCAAGATAAAGGCTTAGTTCCTTTGTTAGGTAAACCTTTATACCAATATATCCTTGCGCGCTTATCCCCCCAAGTTAACCAAGTGATGATTAATGCCAACCGCAATCAAGATGAATATTGTCAAAGCCAATTGACAGTTATTACAGATTTAAATACGGATTTTTCAGGCCCTTTAGCGGGGATGCAGGCCGCACTTCACCATGCAAAAAGCGATTGGCTGTTATTCGTGCCTTGTGATGTGCCTTCGTTCCCCTTGAATTTAGCGGAAAAAATGTTCATGGAAAAGGGGCAGCATTTAGCCTGTTATGCGCAAGATGCAGAACGCGAGCACCCAACTTTCGCCCTATTACACCGCAGCCTTCGGTCACAACTTGATGATTATCTCGCCAGAGGTGATCGCAAACTGATGCTCTTTATGCAGGAAATCAATGCAAAAGGCATCATATTCTCGTCAGAAACTGGGTCATTCGCTAATTTGAATACACCAGAAGATAGCCGTAACTGGGAGTTACAACAAAAATAGCCATGAAGCAAAATACTCTACCCCTACTCGGAATTACCGCCTACAGTGGTACCGGTAAAACCACCTTATTAAAAAAAGTCATACCGTTACTTAGACAACGTAACGTAAGAGTCGGTTTAATCAAACACACTCACCATGATATGGAAGTGGATAAACCAGGCAAGGACAGCTTTGAATTACGCAAAGCAGGCGCTGACCAAACACTAGTCGCCAGTGAAAAACGCTGGGCGCTAATGACAGAAACACCCGAAGTCAAAGAGATGGACCTATATTATTTAGCGAGCCGTTTTGATCCCGCGTCTTTAGATCTGATCCTCGTTGAAGGGTTTAAACATGAGACGATCGATAAAATTGCTTTATTTCGCTCCGAGGTTGGAAAGCCACTGAATGGCCTGATCGATAACTATGTGGTCGCTGTCGCCAGCAATGAAATTATTGATACGCAAGTCCCGCAGCTCGATATCAATAACCCAGAACAAGTGGCAGATTACATTGTCTCTTGGTGGCAAAAAAGTAAATAACCCCTACACAGCGCCTATTTGCGACTCAAATAGGCGCTGCTAAATTAAAAAATAAGCAAAAATTTATGACTCGTACCCAACGCTTACTAACCTTATTACAAATTCTCAAAGAAAACCGTTATCCGATTAAGGCAGAAACGCTGGCTTCACAACTTGAGGTGAGTGTCCGTTCCATCTATCGGGATATTGAGTCTTTGCGCGACCAAGGGGCTGAAATTGTTGGGGAAGCGGGCATCGGTTACCAATTAAAAACAGGGTTGTTATTACCGCCGCTTGCCTTTGACGAAAATGAATTGGAAGCCTTAATTTTAGGGTTACGTTGGGTAAAAAGTAATGCGGATAGTGAGCTAAAAAACTCTGCAATACGGGCGATCAGCAAAATCAATGCTGTAGTAGCCGGGAATGCCCAGAAAATCCTCAATCAAAATACCTTATTTGCGCCTACAACACATTATTATGATATCAATGATAAGGTTGCTAAGGATTTACGCTCAAGTTTGCGAAAAGAGTGTAAAGCCAAAATGACTTACCTTGATGCGCAAAACCAACCAACCGAACGAATCATTTGGCCGATTGCGATTGGCTATATGAAGGACTCCCAAGTCTTAGCGGCGTGGTGTGAATTACGAGAAAGCTACCGTCATTTTCGCTTGGATCGGATTCAATCGTACTTTGCACTTTCTGATAAACTACCGTATCCAAAGGAATATTTATTAACACGCTGGCAAAAAGAAGTGCTATGTGTGTCTCCTGACAATTTCTGACACTGCCCTCTCTTATAGTAAGCACTCAACTTCATATAAGGGAATAACCATGAGCGAACTCGTCCTGTTTACTAATTCAATGTCACGCGGCAATACTGTCGATTTATTATTAAAAATCTTAGATGTGCCTTACAAACGCATTGAGTTAGGTTATGGTGCAGACATGCATACTGCTGAATACCTCGCAATTAACCCAATGGCAAAAGTACCTGCGCTAGTTGATGGTGATACCGTTGTGACAGAAACTGCGGCGATTTGTACTTATTTAGCAGACAAGTTTATTGAAAAAGGCTTAGCACCTGCATTGAATGACCCAAAGCGTGGTGATTATTATCGCTGGTTCTTTTTTACGGCGGGCCCAATTGAATCTGCCTTTACCATCAGTAATTTAGACATTCAATTAAACGAAGAACAGCAAAAATCATCTGGTTTTGGTTCTGTTGAACGCACAATGGCTTGCTTAGAAGTCGGTTTAAACAGCGCTAAACCGTTTATTTGTGGTGAGCAATTTACGGCTGTGGATGTGTATGTCGGTGCATTTGTGATGTTTTTAGTCAGATACCAAATTATGGAAGCCACTCCAGCAATGAAAACTTACATGAAAAGTTTATCCACTATTCCTGCAATTGCAGAGCTGCTGGAAAAATAATGTCAAAAAAAGCTAAGCTCATCAGAGCTTAGCCTTCAATTCTCGATACCCAAACTTAACGCATCGTCACAAACTCTTCCGCTGCTGTTGGGTGGATTGCTACAGTATTATCGAAGTCTTTCTTGGTTGCGCCCATTTTTAATGCGACCGCAAAACCTTGAAGAATTTCATCCATACCGAAACCAATACCATGAATCCCGACAATTTTTTCATCTTCACCGACACAAACAAGCTTCATGCGGCAAGGCTGGCGATGAGAGGTGACCGCGGTATACATCGCTGTAAACGATGATTTATAGCTTTTCACGTTATTCGCACCGTATTTTTCAACCGCTTCTGGCTCGGTTAAACCGACAGTGCCAATGGGTGGATGAGAGAATACAACGGTTGGGATGTTGCTGTAATCTAAGTGCTCATCTGGCTTGTTATTAAATAAGCGCTCAGATAAACGACGACCAGCAGCGACTGCAACTGGCGTTAATTCCACAGCACCTGTGTTATCACCCACTGCGTAAACACCTGCAACGTTGGTGTTTTGGTATTTATCAACCTTGATGTAGCCTTTCTCGTTTAATGCAACACCCGTTACTTCAAGATTCAGGTTATCTGTCATTGGCTCACGACCAATAGCCCAGATTAAGGCATCAACAATTTGTTCATGGCCATTTTCTAATTTCAACGTTAATGAACCATCCGCATTTTTCACCACTTCTTTTGGCACCGACTCAGTGTGCAGTTTTGGCCCTTCGGTGTTCATCACTTCCACCAGCGTTTCGACAATCAGTGGGTCGAATGAACGCAGTGGTGCATGCTTGCGAACAAATAAATGTGCCTCAGCCCCTAAACCGTTTAACACACCCGCCAGCTCAACCGCAATATAACCTGCGCCAACCACCGCCACGCGTTTTGGTAAATCCGCCAACTCGAAGAAGCCATCAGACGTCATGCCATGCTCTGCCCCTGGAATCTCTGGGATCACAGGGCGGCCACCTGTTGCAATCAAAATATGATCAGCAGTATAAGTTTCGCCATTCACTTCAACAGTATGCGCATCGACAAAACGAGCAAAACCGCTGATCACATCCACTTTATTATTCCCTAATACGCGGTCATAGGATTGGTGAATACGATCAATATAAGCAGTACGACTCTCAATTAAGGTTTTCCAATCAAAACGGTTGATGGTTGTGTCGAAACCATAATCAGGGCCATAGTTGCGAATGGCTTCTGAAATCTGCGCCGCATGCCACATCACTTTTTTCGGTACACAGCCGACGTTAACGCATGTTCCGCCTAATGCTTTCGCCTCAATTAAGGCACATTTTTGTCCATACATCGCCGCACGGTTCATCGATGCAATACCACCGCTTCCGCCACCAATTGCAATATAGTCGTAATGTTTGCTCATAATTTGGTTATTCCCATTTATTGAATGACTTATTTGTTCATTTTCTCGCAGATCGCTATCCATTGTCATGAGATAAATAGCGATTTACGATAGGCCATACCAGTTATTTCAATTGGTATGACCTATTAATTAGGTGAATTACTCAGGCACAATCCACTCAACTAAGGTATGCCCTGTTCCTTCTGGAACCAGTGTTTTGTGCAACCATGGCAGCACATTTTTCATTTGCTGCTCGAGTTTCCAAGGCGGATTGATCACAATCATTCCTGATGCCGTCATACCACGTTGGTCACTGTCAGGACGCACCGCTAACTCAATTTGTAGAATTTTACGAATGCCTGTCGCTTCTAATTGGTTGACCATGCGCTTAATTTGCTGGCGCAATACCACTGGGTACCAAATCGCATAAGTACCCGTTGCGAAGCGTTTATACCCTTCCGCAACCGCTTTCACGACCGCTTCATAATCTGATTTCATCTCATAGGGCGGATCCATCAAAGCAAAACCACGACGGCTGTGCGGAGGTAATTTGGATTTCAACTGTTGATAGCCATCTTCCCGTGAAACTTGCGCACGCCTATCTTTCAAAAACTCACCACGTAATAAAGGATAGTCGCTGGTGTGTAATTCGGTTAATACCAGTTTATCGTGTTCGCGTAATAAAAATTTGGCTAATAACGGCGAACCCGGATAATAACGTAAACGCCCGCCGTCATTAAGGCGACGCACGATATTCATATACGGCAGTAATTCTTCAGGTAAATCCGGCTGCTCCCAAATACGTGCAATTCCGTCGAGGTATTCACCAGTTTTTTCTGCATGTTCACCCGTTAATTGATAACGACCCGCTCCTGAGTGCGTATCTAAATATAAAAACGGTTTTTCTTTCTCTTTCAGAGATTCGATGATCAAGCTCTGTACTGTGTGTTTTAACACATCAGCATGGTTGCCTGCGTGAAAGCTATGACGATAACTTAACATGTAACGTTTATTTCCTGAGGAAATTCAACACTAACCACCATTGTGGTTACTATTAAATAAATGCGTAAAAGAGCGCCTTTTTGAATAAAAAATAGGCCGTATTGATTCTTGTGCGCCATTATAGCGAAATTTGCTCATAATTGTCACAGTCATGAAATCAGTAAATTCCACATGACCTAATTGCGATAAAACGCTATCCTAAACACAAATTTTGACACATTTAAGGGAAAAAAAATGAAAAAGTTACTCATCATCACCGCAATTTCTACTGTTTTTTTTACTAGCACTTCAGCAATGGCGGCTAAAAGCCAAAATGGCTGCGAAATAAAAAAACAAAATATCGAAGAACAAATTAAATACGCCAAACAACATGGCAACCAATATCGTGTTAATGGTTTAGAACAGGCGTTAAATAACGTAAATCGTTATTGCACACCGGAGTCTTTATACCGTGATAGCCAAAAAGAGGTTGCTGAGAAAACTGAAAAAGTCCAAGAACGCGAAGCGGAATTACAAGAAGAAAAAATCAAAGGCAACGACCGCAGTAAAATCGAAAAACGTGAGCGTAAATTAGCCGAAGCGCAAGAAGAACTGAAACAAGCACAAGCAGAATTACAAACCTACAAAGACGCTCTTTAGTCTTTCTCATTTCATTATTAACCGCACTTCAATGCCTGTTTTCATTGAAAAATAGGCGTTGGAGTAAAGTTATCCCCAAATTTACGCTATAGTAATGGCAGGTTATCGTTAATAAACAGCAAATTGCTCGAAATACTGCACCAATTTAGCAGTAAAAATAAGAGGGACATCAATGTCAGATATGCAGGAAGACGAACAAAAAGAAACCAACAAACTGAAAGCGACACTGACAAAAAGCCTCGATGGCAGTAAAAAAGCCCTCACTTTCTCAATGCGTGTGGTGAATTTTATTACCGCGATCCCTTTTATTGCGCACTTAATTCGTACCGCGCAGCGCTTTACTGACCGCATGGGGAACCAGTTTGGCGCCGCTATTACTTACTTCTCTTTTCTCTCATTAATTCCTGTATTGATGTTCTCCTTTGCGGCTGCGGGTTTCGTGTTAGCCAGCAATCCCGAGCTCCTTGAGAAATTGGTACGGGGCATTTCAGCCAATATTACCGACCCTACCCTTGCCAATACGTTGGAAAGAACCATTGATACCGCAATTCGCCAGCGGACAACCGTCGGTTTAACCGGTTTAGCATTAGCCGTGTATTCTGGAGTGAACTGGGTTAATAACTTGCGATTAGCCATTTTGGCGCAATCAAGGCCTGTTTGGGAACGAAATGAAGATGAGCAAGAAAATATCGTTTTCCGCTACATTCGCGATTTTTTTGCTTTAATTGGCCTCTTAATTGCGTTGATTGTCACCATTACGCTGACATCCGTTGCTGGTTCAGCCCAAGCCACCATCGTCAGCACGCTGGGTTTAGATGGCATTGAGTGGCTAAAACCGGCGTGGACGCTAATTGGTTTAGGCATTTCCATCACAGCGAACTTCCTGTTGTTTTTATGGATATTTTGGATCCTACCGCGCATGCAACACCGCCGCCGTTCCTTATTCAAAGGTACACTATTAGCCGCAATTGGCTTTGAAATTATTAAATCGGTAATGACATGGATTTTACCTAATTTGGCGTCATCACCGTCCGGCGCTGCATTTGGATCAGTACTGGGTCTGATGGCATTCTTCTACTTCTTTGCTCGCTTAACCTTATTTTGCGCGGCGTGGATTGCGACAGACGAACCTAAAGGTTCACAGCAAGAAGCCACACTTTAACCATTTATTCAGGGGGATTTCCCCCTGATTTCCCTGAACCAAATTATTCTTCTAATTCTTTAGCCAGTGTCTCGACAAGTTCAGCGGCTGGCATTTCACGTATCTTCGCGACATTTTGCCCTGCCCAATGAGCCGCATATTCGTCACTCCCTGCTTTTGTTGCGGCGGCATTAAGCTGCTTACCCACATCATAGGCGATTGGATAATCTGGCAATTTGCTCAGGTCATACTGTGCCCCTGTTTTAATAAACGAGTTAACAATTCCCCGAGCGGGACGCCCTGAAATTGCCGCCGTCAATGTCGTGTTATCTGCGGTTTGCTGTTTTAAATTGGCACGATACCCCGCATTGGTTGCAGATTCAGGGCATAACAAAAATGCGGTGCCAAGCTGTGCGGCTGCTGCGCCATTGTCTAATGCGGCTTTGACATCTTGGCCATTCATAATACCGCCCGTGGCGATAATAGGTAGATGGGTATGTTGTACCAATAATTTCACCAACGCTTGCGTCGTCAGTTCATCATCATCTGCCTGTACATCAAACATCCCACGGTGCCCGCCCGCTTCAATCCCCTGTGCAACTATCGCATCAATCCCTGCCTTTTCAATCGCCTGAGCTTCTTGCAGATTCGTTGCCGCCGCCATGGTGTAAATCCCCTGCGCTTTTAGCTGATTAATTACCTCAACCGATGGCACATTAAAGTGAAAGCTGACTACAGGGGGTTTCATCTCAAGAAACAATGCCAACATCTCGGGGTTATCAAGGAAAGAGAGGTAGATTTCCCCCAATTGTTCAGGTGGCTGAGCATTAAATTGGGAGAATTGTGGCGATAGATAATCCACCCACGCTTGCTCATTCGTCTGACTGCGCTTTGGCGTTAGATGGCAAAATACATTCACATTGAAAGCGTTATCCGTTAATGCTTGGGTTTGTGCAATAAGTTGGCGAGCTTGCTCAACAGAACTTGCCCCTAGCGCCAGTGAACCTAAACCACCCGCCTCTGAAACCGCAGCAGCCAATGCGGGAGTTGAGACAACCGCCATCGGTGCTTGAATGATTGGATAGCGTAAACCTAATCGCTGTAGAAATGCATTTGAGTTATTCATTATCTTTCCTTTATCTCAATGTCAGGGTACACTTTATATTCTTATTTAAAGAAGAAACATAGCACAACATTCACATAAAAAGAAAATGAACTCTGAATCGCTAAAAATATTTTGCACTGTTGCCGCCGAACTCAGTATTACCCGTGCGGCAACTCGCTTAGGGCGCGTCCCATCAAATATCACCACTCGCATCCAACAGTTAGAAGCGGATTTGGGTGAGTCTCTTTTTATTCGCCAAAATAAGCGCTTGGAACTTTCTGAACCAGGTAGGCAATTTCTCGATTATGCGCAGCGGTTGCTGGCTTTAGAAGAAGAGGCTCGCCATGTGATCAGTGGCGGCCAAGATGGGGGGCAATTGCGTATTGGGAGTATGGAAAGCACAGCCGCTTGTCGGTTGCCTTTACCGCTAGCACAATTCCATCAACAAAATCCAAACACACGATTATTATTACGTACAGGGTCTTCTCTATCACTCCTTGACCAAGTGCATACAGGGAAACTGGATTGCGCTTTTGTTGCCCTACCAGCTTCGCTCTATGAGCCTAGCCAGTTTTCACAAATGGGTATCAAAACAGAGGTTATTTGGCAGGAAGAACTGCAATTACTGCTTCCTGAACATGACCAAAGTGCGAGCAATAATGCGGATATTAAGACACGTTCACTCGCCGCATTTACCCAAGGATGCAGCTATCGCAACATTGCCGAGCAGTGGCTGGGGATCCCCGCAAACTTGGATTGGAATATTCAAGAAATGAATTCATACCATGCCATGATTGCTTGTGTCACGGCAGGAAGTTGTGTCGCGCTGTTACCGAAACAGCTCATCGAATCAATGCCAATTTCATCATTACAATTAGGCCGTATTCCAATCACGACGTGTGACACACTGTTGATTTATCGTGAAAATTACCATGTCCCCGCATTTAGCGCATTTAAAGCGTGCATCACATCTTTGCATAATGGGTAAGATGGGAAATTCCCAATTGACCGTCTGATGAGGACTTTTGATGACAAACGTAGCCCAACAACTGGAAAGCTTATCCTGCGGGGTGGTTCTCTATTACCATAATCAACTGAAAAATAGTGTTGGTACGTTTTGCGCCAGAGGTGCATCACTGGATAACGCCCCGCTTACTGTCGATACGCCATTACGCATTGCCAGTAACAGCAAAACCTTTACCGCTGCGGCAATTTTGCGTTTAGCTGAAATGGGCAAAATTAATATTGATGAGGCAATCTCCAATCTGATTGACCCACAATATAACGTATTGCTGAGCACAAAATATGATACCCAGCAAATTACCGTTCGCCATTTGCTCAACCACAGTAGTGGGTTACTTGACCACGCGGATGCGGATTACCTCAAAGAGGTGATTAAGCGCCCAGATTACCAATGGAGCCGCCTTGAGCAGGTTGAGATGTATGCGCGCAAACAATTCCCTTTCATCCCCCCTTCTGAGTCCTTTATTTATTCAGATACTGGGTACATTTTACTCGGCGATATTATTGAGCGAATAACGGGTCAATCCCTTGGGCAAGCTGTTAGGGAGTTGCTCAAATTTGATAAAATCGGCCTAGAAAGTGCTTACTGGGAATATTTAGAACAACCACCGCAAAGTGCAGCGCCACGGGCAAAACAATACCTCGGTAAGTTCGAAGGGACACATATTCACGCCTCTATGGATGTTTATGGTGGTGGCGGGTTGATTATGTCCTCAAAACAAATGGCTCAATTTTTAGAGGCCTTATTTGAAGGAAAAATTTTTGCATCACCTAAAACACTTGAAACCATGCTAAGCGTAGGCTCCCATGAAGGTGCCGAGAGCTATCGCTTGGGCATTATGGTAAGTGAAGTTAACGGTATCACCCTTTATTCACATTTAGGTTTTTGGGGATCTGTCGCCTACTATTCACCAGCAACTAAAACCAGCGCTGCTGGCTTTGTGGATGATAAAGACTCAAGAGCCACATTGACTAGCGTGATCGAAACGCTATTCACTGAACAATAATTGGCGGGAAACAAGATAGCCTATGCATTTACACAGGCTATCTTTTTGTCGATTATTGAGCTGCTGGTGTTGCAGGTGCAACCTCAGTTGACTCTGGCGTTGCAGGGATTTGCGGCCAAAGGACTTTATTGAATTTCTGGCGAATTTGCTCTGCATCCATGGTTTGCTTATCTTTAGGCTGTGCGAGAACAAAAGCGGCCTCTTGGGACAACAAACGTCGCGCTTCCATATTCACTTGGTCAAGGCTTTGTGCTGCTAAGAAAGCCTGTCTTAAGCGTTGATATTGCTCTGGTGCGATATCCACAACGCCATTTTGCTGGGAAATCAAACGTTGGCTAATCAACACGTCAGTACTGGTGCGTGCATACGCGGCAAATAACTGGGACAACTGCACCTGTTTTTCTTTGATCATCTCATCAAACAATTCAGGGGCGATTCCATTTTGATTAATCGCAGCAAGCTCGCTAGCCACAAGGTCTGTAACTGCTGCCATCTTTTCTGGTGCTGCCGTTACTGTCAGCGTACACGTGGCCTTTTGGTATTGCACTCGGCAATCTAAACCCGGAACGACCTCATCTTGATTGAATTTTTGGTTAAATGATTTTTGCAATGTACGGTAAACCGCTTCACGCGCTAAATCACTTGCCCAGTAACGTAATAAAACGTTTGAATCATTAATTGGTAACCAATCGATATCCCAAATTAAGGACAGCGTATCTTGCGCAGGTTGGTCTTGCAGGATATCAATAGACTGCGGTTTAACGGTAGATAACACCGCGACAGAAACCGGTTCTGAACGTCTGCCTTGCAGCCCTGAGAACGTTTGTGAGATTGTATCGGATAGCATCCGTGAATCCACGTGCCCTGCTACATATAGCGTCATCACATCTGGGGTATACCATTTTTGGTAAAAATCATTCACACCGGCAAGATCAACATTTCCATTTGGCTTCTGGCCTGGGTCATAGCCCATCATAGCAGATCCTTTCAAACGCGCACGCCAAACTGGATCATTTGCATTTAATGGCAGCGTTGCAACAGGCACATTTTGTGCTTCTAGCCCATTGTGCAACGCAGTTTCAGTGTATGTTGCACCTGCCACTGACGTCGACAGCCAACTCAGCGCCTGTTTAATTAAATCAGGGCGGTTGTTTGGTAAACTTAAGCTGTAAATCGTGTAGTCATAAGAGACCACGGCAGGGGGAATAGGCATATCAGGGTCAGTTGCCTGACGCCAAAATTCTTGTAAAGTAGCGGCTGGAAATGCTTCTGTTTGGTGAAACAACGCCATTTTAGGGATTAAATAGCTATAGCCTTTTTCGCTCGCTTTTTCGGATAATGAACCTGTTTTGATGGCTAACCTGAGCTGAATACGGTCATTCGGACGCTGTGGTGTTTGTAATAATTGCCAGCTAAAGCCATTTTCTAGCTTTCCTTGCTGCCATGCTGGATCGGGTTGCAACGGTTCAGCTTGCGCGAATTGCGCCACTGACAGTAATACAACACTGATAATATACCGAACTTTCAAGCCCTGCATGTAAACCCCTATGTGTTTTATATCTTTATATTTAACCGCAAATTACGACGAATAAATTAACGAAAAACGTGAACTTACTGGGTTAAACGATACCGTATGGCTTTATCCAATCTGTCATTGTCACCACTCTAACGATATTAGACCATAAAGCTGAGAGCATGTTCATGGCTTAGTCTGAATTTTGTTGTTTTCTTTGACGATTATAACCTTTTGCCAATAAACCGAGCTCATCATCGTGATGGTAGTGAGATACCGCCACCTGATTAACGGATTCGTTCGTCTGTAATTCAATGGCTATTTTACGCAATGGCCTCACAATCATCCTGCTGACGCACCATGTCATCCCAATTGCAATAATGAGCACCAACAACAAATAGGTGGTCGTCATAAGAGCAAGGGTATTTAATGCAAACCGATAAACACGGTTTGAATCAACCTGTAACGTTAAATAGCCTTGAGGCTTAGCCTGTAGCGCAACATTACCATAGGCATATAATGGCACTGTCATTTCCACAGGAATACCCACAATATACTCTGCCCATTCAGGTATCGGCTTCGGCGTCGCAAAACTTAAATTCATAACAGTTGCGTTATCAACCGTGACAATCGCTTTACCCATAATGCCGGAGGTTTTTAAGCTCACAAGCAACCTTTTCGCTTCGTTAAGATCTGAGCTTAGCAGAGAATCTGTTAATGGTTTTTGAATTTGTACAACAGCATTACTGAGCTGACCTAAGTAATCCTGCTTACGCTGTTCTAGTAAGTAGCTGAATTGAATAGCTAAAAAAAGCGCAAGTGAGAGTAATGTAATCGCAAAAAATGCAACCATACTTTTTAATGTTAGTGAGCGTTGGACTCGCGTGTTCATTTGGCCACAACCTTCCTAATCAAGCCGCTTTTTAATAAGAACGAAAAACATCTGTCAGTATACTTGATTTTATCTGCAAAAGAGCAATTTAAAAAGAAAGATTGGATATTTAGGATAAGCGATAGTCTGAAGAGAATTAAACACTAACTCCACAAATAAAATGGCAGAAAGAAAGACTTTCTGCCATTCAAAAGGTTAACTTACAACAACTGTTTGTTTTTCGTCCTCATCAACAGCAAAACACGCGACAAGCTGTTGATCATACTCTTTCAGTGTAGGCTGAAATTGTGTACATTGACCAAATGCACGATGGCAGCGTGCAGCAAAAGCACAGCCTGGCGGCGGGTTCAACGGGCTTGGTAATTCCCCCGTTAATTTAATGCGTTCACGGCGTGAATCAGGGTTCAACCTTGGCGTTGCGGAAAGTAACGCTTGTGTATAAGGATGCAGGGGATTGTTAAAAATCTGCTCTTTCGTCCCTTTTTCAACGCAACGCCCCAAATACATCACCATGACCTCATCCGCAATGTGCTCTACCACCGATAAGTCATGGGAAATAAACACATAAGACAAACCTAAGTCCTGTTGCAAGTCCATCATTAGGTTTAATACTTGCGCACGCACAGAAACATCCAGCGCAGAGACAGGTTCATCAGCGACCACAATATCAGGGTCAAGCATCAAGCCACGTGCGATTGCTATACGTTGGCGCTGACCGCCGGAGAACATATGTGGATAACGGCTATAATGTTCTGTTTTCAAACCGACTTTAGCCATCATCGATAATACTTTTTCTTTCCGCTCTTCTTTCGAAAGCGATGTATTAATCACTAATGGCTCTTCCAAAATTTGTCCCACTTTTTTACGTGGATTCAAAGACCCATACGGGTTTTGGAAAACAATTTGAATTTTTTGGCGGCGTAGCTTTTCAGCTGCTTTATCTTTAACTAACAGGTTTTGGTCTTGGTAATACAACTCGCCATCTGAAGGTTGCTCAATCATCGTCAGCAAGCGACCTAATGTGGATTTGCCACAACCCGACTCACCCACAACGGCTAATGTTTTGCCCCTTTCAAGTTCAAATGAAACACCATCCAGTGCTTTTAGTGTTTTTTCTGCACCAAACACACCTTTTTTAACGGAATAGTACTTTTTCAAGTCCACGGCTTTTAGCAGTGGCGCTGCATGTTTGTCACTCATAGTGTTGGCCTCCCCATATCATCCAGCGGCATATGGCATTTAACTTGGCGATCACCAACGGTCTGTAACATTGGCTCTTCTTGGCGGCATTTCTCTGTAGCGTACGGGCAACGGGGATTGAGCAAGCAACCTGTTGGCCTGTCATATTTGCCGGGAACCACGCCGGGGAGTGAAGCTAAACGTGATTTATTCATCGCAAATTCAGGGAGCGCACGTAATAGCGCTTGCGTATAAGGGTGACGAGGGTGTTTAAAAATATCACTCGCTTTTGCTGATTCAACCACTTGCCCTGCATACATCACGATAATGTGGTGAGCCGCTTCCGCAACTAACGCGAGGTCATGGGTGATAAGTACGAGAGCCATATTTTCTTGTTGCTGTAATTCCAACAATAATTCAATAATTTGTGCCTGAATAGTCACATCCAGCGCAGTTGTCGGCTCATCCGCAATCAACAATTTAGGGCGGCATGCAATCGCCATCGCAATCATTACCCGTTGGCTCATCCCACCTGATAGCTGGTGCGGGTATACATCCAAACGCGACTCGGGATCAGGAATGCCCACCATATCAAGGAGGTCAATCGCACGCTGCTTACGGGTACCTCTGTTGCCACCTTGGTGGACCTTAAGCGCTTCCATAATTTGATAACCCACCGTAAAGCACGGGTTCAAACTGGTCATCGGGTCTTGGAAAATCATCGCGACATCGGCACCGACAATTTGCCGACGCTCTTTTTCAGGGATAGACAATAAATCGCGACCATCGAACTTTAATGAGTCCGCCATCACTTTTCCGGGATAGTCAATTAACCCCATAATAGCTAAGGAACTCACCGATTTTCCTGAACCTGATTCACCGACGATACCGACGACTTGGCCTTTTTCAACACTATAGCTGATGCGGTCAACAGCGCGAAACGGTGCTTTTTCGTCGCCGAAATGTACCGAAAGTTGTTCTACATTTAACAGTGCCATTAGATTACCTCATCACTGCTTGAGTTTTGGATCAAATGCATCACGTAAACCATCGCCCATCAGGTTAAACGCTAATACAGTTAATAAAATTGCTAATCCCGGGAACGTCACAACCCACCATGCGCTCTGTGCAAACTGCAACACATCAGACAGCATTGTTCCCCACTCTGGCGTTGGAGGCTGAGCCCCCATGCCGAGGAAACCCAAAGCAGCCATATCTAAAATAGCATTCGAAAACCCTAACGATGCCTGAACAATCAGAGGCGCTAAGCAGTTAGGTAAAATATTGACAAACATCTGGCGAATAGCCCCTGCACCCGCAACACGCGAAGCCGTCACGTAATCGCGGTTCACTTCAACCAACACCGCCGCTCGCGTCAAACGGATATAGTGAGGCAATGCCACGAATGTCAGTGCAATAGATGCATTCACAATGGATGGGCCAAAAATGGCCACCAGCACTAAGGCTAATAGCAGGCTTGGCAACGCCAACATGATATCGACAACACGCATGATCAGCGCATCAACGACACCACCGAAATAACCTGCAATTACACCAATTGTTACCCCCATGATCAGCGAAAGCACGACCACAAGACAGCCTACTAACAGGGATAAACGTGCGCCATACATCAAGCGGGATAATAAATCACGCCCAACGTCATCGGTGCCTAAAATAAATTGCCACGTTCCGCCCTCTTGCCAAACTGGTGGCGCAAGTAAAAAGTCGCGGAATTGTTCATCTGGGGCGTGAGGAGCAAGAACTCCTGCAAAAATTGCGATTAGCACCATCAGGACGATATAAAACATCCCAGCAACGGCCCCTTTGTTGCGTTTAAAATAGTGCCAAAATTCTTGTAACGGCGTCATCGGCTGCGGGGCGCTGACAACGGTTGGCTCAGTAGATTGAGACATTTAGCGCTCCTTATTTCTTATGACGAATTCTTGGGTTTACAATGCCGTACAGCACGTCGACCACTAAGTTAACGAAGATAATCAATGTGGCGACAAGCAACACACCACCTTGAACTACAGGGTAATCACGGCGTTGCAGCCCTTCGATTAACCAACGTCCCAGACCTGGCCATGAGAATATAGTTTCGGTCAAAATTGCACCCGCTAACATAACCCCAACCTGTAAGCCAATGACCGTGACGACCGGCAACAAGGCGTTACGCAGTGCGTGAATCAAGATAACGCGCGCACGACCTAAACCTTTTGCTCTCGCAGTACGGATGTAGTCTTCACCTAATACTTCCAGCATTGACGAACGCGTCATTCGCACAATCACCGCTAATGGGATCGTCCCCAGTACAATGGATGGCAAGATAAGGTGTTCTAACGCATCGATAAAATCGCCGCTCTCACCCCAAATTAGGGTATCAATAAGCATAAAACCCGTGAGTGGCTGAGAATCATCAAGGAATACCGTGTCACTCACCCGCCCTGCAACAGGCGTTAGGTCAAGCTGTACCGACACTAACATGATGAGCATGATCCCCCACCAGAAGATTGGCATTGAGTAACCCGTTAAGGAAAGGCCAATGGCGGTGTGATCAAAAATCGACCCGCGCTTAACTGCGGCTAATACCCCGACAGGGATCCCCACCGAAATCGCAAAAATCATGGCGCAGGTGGCTAATTCAACGGTCGCTAAAAAGCGTGGGACAAATTCTTCCCAAACACCAATACGACTTTTCAGGGAAATCCCTAAATCGCCATGAAATATGCCGTTGATATAATGTAGATATTGTTTCCAAAGTGGCTGATCGAGCCCTAATTCAGCCATTAAATAGGCGTGTCTCTCAGGGGATAACCCTCTTTCGCCCGCCATGATCATAACGGGATCGCCCGGGATCATGTGAACAAAAGCAAATGTGAGTAATGTAATACCGATAAACGTGGGGATCACAAGCCCCAATCGTCGGAGGATAAATTGCAGCATATCCTGAATCTCTTTAATAATGCCGTTGACGGCTCTTAGTCCGTTTGGCTACTCAGAAAATTTCTTTTCCGGGTGCTCACAAACAACTGAACTTCTCTGCTTCTTTAAAGAAGAAAACGCCCTTCGTTCCAAACCAGCAACGAAGGGCATAGACAGATTAGATGCGATTACTTCTCGATGTCGACGTTTTCGAAGTGGTGTTTACCTAGTGGATCAACCACATAGCCTTTCACTTCTTTACGCACTGGTTCAAACACGGTTGAGTGAGCAATGATCAGCGCTGGCGCTTGATCATGCATGACGACTTGTGCTTGTTTGTACAGTTCAACACGTTTGTTATGATCTGCCGTCATACGAGCAGGCTGGATCAGGTTTTCAAAGCTTTCGTTACACCACTTGGAGTAGTTAGAGCCTTGTTTTTTCGCAGCGCAGCTAAATAATGTGGCAAAGAAGTTGTCTGGGTCCCCATTATCACCCGTCCAACCCATCATGACCGTTTGTGGCTCACCGTCTTTAGCACGCTTGAGGTATTCACCCCACTCATAGCTAACAACTTTTGATTTCACACCAATTTTTGACCAGTCTGCTTGGATCATTTCTGCCATGCGACGTGCATTTGGGTTATATGGGCGTTGAACTGGCATCGCCCACAGGTCAATTTCAAAACCATTCGGGAAGCCTGCTTCTGCTAACAATGCTTTGGCTTTTTCAGGATTATATTCGTAATCCTTCACTGCATCGTTGTAGCCCCACATGGTTGGTGGGATCAGGTTTTTCGCTTTTTGGCCTGCGCCTTGGTAAACCGCTTCGATGATTGCATCTTTATTCACTGCCATTGACAGTGCTTGGCGAACTTTTTGGTTATCCAGTGGTTTTTTCTCTACGTTATAAGAGAGGTAACCCACGTTCAGACCAGGCTGCTCTAACAAGGTAATGTCTTTATCTTGTTTCATGCGCTCTAAGTCAGCTGGGTTTGGATACGGCATAACTTGGCATTCATTTTTTTGCAGCTTCGCATAACGCACAGACGCATCAGGCGTGATTGAGAACACTAAACGCTCAAGTTTTGGCTTAGTTCCCCAATATTGGTCATTAGCTTTGTACAGAATACGGGAGTCTTTTTGGTACTGTTGCAGAACAAAAGGACCTGTACCGATAGGGTTTAAGTCAACTTTTTCTGGTGTACCCGCTTTCAACATTTGGTCAGCATATTCCGCAGACAGGATGGAAGCGAAGTCCATTGCCATATCCGCTAAGAATGGTGATTCTGGGCGAGTCAGTGTAATTTTCACAGTGTTATCATCGACTTTCTCAACTTTGTCGATAATTTTATCCATGTCCATCCCCATGAAGTATTCATAGCTACCGCCAGACACTTTATGGTATGGGTGGTTTGCATCTTTTTGACGCATGAAAGTGTAAATTACGTCATCCGCATTAAGGTCGCGGGTTGGTTTAAATTCTTTGTTTGAGTGCCATTTCACGCCTTTGCGCAGATGGAAGGTATACACTTTACCGTCATCACTCACTTCCCAGCTTTCAGCTAAGCCTGGCTCAATCTCAGTAGTGCCTAATTTAAACTCGACTAAACGGTTATACAGTGGAATTGAGCTTGCATCGTATGTTGTGCCCGACGTAAATAATTGAGGGTTAAAGCCTTCTGGCGAACCTTCTGAACAGTATACTAATGTTTTAGCTTGTACTGATGCCGACACCGCTAATGCTGCGAGCGTTAATCCTACGGAAAGTAGACCTGTTTTTTTAATAGAGCGCATCTGTATGCTCCTGTGGTGTTCATGTTGTTTTTGCTCGATGACTAACCCCGTCATTAAAATGACAGAAGTAGTATCTGTATTTTTTGTTATTCATTGAGCAATTAATCAACTGTCACCCACTTCGTCAATAGTCACATTGACGTAGAACATACAAATCTCGTAACATATTAGAAACAATTAGCATGCTAACTTAGGCTAAAATATCAATGAGCAGAGCAATTAGTAGGCGTTATAACCATATTGTTAGTGTTGATTAGTGTTTTATGCTTAGATTATTTATTTTTATATTTGTGATTAAGTGCTGAATTACTGAACGAATATAGCGTTTTATCCAACAGCTGCTGAAATAAAACACTAAAGGAAATGAGGATTGAAATTATTTTAGCATGTTATTATTTAGTTTATTTTTTATCCATATTAAAAACATTCGCCTGCTCACACTAAACATAATTTTAACCAACTGATAACTTAAAGAATAAAATAATTTTTATCCGTTCTTTTTAATCAATTAGGCTGTATGCATAAAATTCTATAATATTGTTGTTAAAAGCTACAATTGGCTAAGACGCTCAACACGCTCTCTCATACTACTGCGAAGCTATTGATTAATAACTTATACTGGCTTGGAAACCTGAATGAAGGTTATTCGCAACAACCTGATTGGCCTGCCAAATAGGCACCTCAATGAAAGCATGATAATTAATTGCTTTTATAGTGCCCCTCACGCCAGCCTTGCAGCCCAATACGGCATTTTTTCGCCAAAATGTTGCTCTATTATTTCCCGTTACTCCCATCCCAATCGAACTGTATAACTGAATGAATTTCCATGGCATGTCCCAACTAACCTCATTGTGCAGCTTTAAGCTATTGTCTCCCATCTCAATATTATCGGAGCTTGAAAAGCCCTGTATACCACCGTTTCCAATAAAAGTGTCTCGCTCTAACAGAGCATCGAGTTTAGAACGGCTCAATTGGATATCGACACTATTCTGATAATAAATTGGGGCACTTCCCCAAGCTGATGAAAATGATAACTGGTAAATCTGAGGACGTTCTAGCCCCGTGATTTGAACTGCATTGGCACCAAACCAACTATTCCCTTGCTTATATCCCAAAGATGCTGTCACTTGACCTTGTGAAAAAACCTGCTGGTAAACAAACTCACCAGACAGATAACTCACTAACCGCCTTTGCGTCATCAACCGTTGCCCAGCTAAAAAAGTATCAAGGGTTTGAATTTGCGAGCTAATACTGAATGAAGTAACGCTATTTTCAGTGCGATTAAGAATATATTGAGAGGTGAGTAATAATGCTCGCAGACGTTGCTGCATATCCAGTGCGATACCATTAATTGGTATCTTTGTTTGGTAATTTTGATAATGGCTATAAATAGAAAGCAACCAATAGCGGTATGGCGCCGAATAACCAAGCGCGATGGCTTGTCGTTTATTTCTTTTCGAAGAACCTAAAGAATGATTTACATTTAAATAAAGTAGGTCATTTATCTGTAATGGATTAGCAAAAATAGCATCATGGGAGATGATAGCCTTAGGTTGTTCATCAAAAGGACGAGACTCAATTGACAGCACGCCTCTTTGGTCGCGTGTAACCCCGCCAACAACAACAATTTCAGTCGCCTGAGGATCCAAACTATCAGGCACTAAATCAATATGATAAGGAACCCAAGCTGCATTTTGTAGATTGTACAAACCCTGTTCAATATGTCGTAAATTGAGAACATCACCAATTTCGAAAGGAAGAATATTGGTCACTCCCTGGTAGTGAATATTCGAAATTGTCCCTGTAATGACTTCTGCCTGCAAACGACCCAAAAATAATGCTTGTGCGGGATAAGATAAATAAGAGGTCAAATAACCAGCTTGAATGAGTTCTGTATTTATATAATCAGCATAGGTAAGTAACTCAGGCTGAGTCATACATTGGCCTTCAATCATTCCACGCCATGTTTTTATTTGTTTAGATTTAATCTTGGGCAGCCGCTCTATGCCCCTTAAATCCAATGCATTAATAACAATACAGAGCTGAGGGGTGAGCTGATTGATATCCGTGTTTTGCTGATTTACCATCGCAAAACTCTTCGGCATCACAGCTATCAATGCCGCTAAATAAACGATAAGAAAAATAGAGGGGTTAACACGTTTGGTTTTCATTAACGAGTCCTTGTCATGAAAAGTACCTTTATTCGCACCGTAAACAACTTGAGCTAATAAATAAGCTTTACTGCTGCCAATACGTAATTCATGAGAAAAACTCAAACCGTAGATGGGTATAACACCAAATACAGCAATAGGTTGCAACCAAAGTTAGTCTGAAAATAACGGTCGAAAAGTTTTAATTTGAGGGGGACTAAAACGAGAAAACCCACCTCAATGAGGTGGGTTTTGGAATTTGGTCGGCGAGAGAGGATTCGAACCTCCGACCCACTGGTCCCAAACCAGTTGCGCTACCAAGCTGCGCTACTCGCCGAAAACGGTGTGAATAATACTGCCAAGAATGGGGATCGTCAACCCATTTTTATCGAATTCAGTTCGTTTGCTGATAAAACCATCAAAAAGGTAAGGTTTCTTAGCCTTTTTACAAAACTCACTAAAAAAATAAGCGCTAAATACAATTTAGCGCTTATTTATCAAACAGATTAACTTTTTATAAAAAGACATTTAATTGAGTATTAAACGTGCAATTTAGCCTTATTGCAGCAAAGAAATATCTGCCACTTTTAAAAATAGCTCACGTAATTGGCTTAAAAGCGTTAAACGGTTTACTCGAACCGCTTGGTCTTCATCCATTACCATGACATTTTCAAAGAATTCATCGACAACATCACGCAAAGAAGCTAGCTCAGCAAGTGCTTCTTGGTAGTTTCTTTCTGCAAACATTGGCGCCAGCTTATCTTGCAGGACAACAACGTGCGTTGCCAGTTTCACTTCTTCTGGTGTTTTAAGTACAGATGCTAAAACAGTATCAGAGAGTTTTTCATCTGATTTACTCAGAATGTTTGAAACACGTTTATTTGCTGCTGCAAGTGCCTGAGCTTCTTCCAATGTACGGAAATGAGTTACCGCTTTCACTCGCGCATCAAAGTCCGCAGGCTGCGTTGGGCGACGAGCTAACACTGCTTGGATTGTATCGATGCTGTAACCCAATTCTTGGTACCAAGAACGGAAGCGACCCAGCATAAATTCAACCACGTCATTCACAACATCTTTGTTGGTTAGTTTGTCACCGTATAAACGTGCAGCTTCTTCAGTCATTTCAACTAAATCAAGCTGGTAACCTTTTTCTACAATAATACGTAGAACACCTAATGCCGCACGACGCAGAGCGAATGGGTCTTTATCCCCTTTCGGGTGCTGACCAATACCAAATATGCCAGCTAAGGTATCCATTTTCTCAGCGAGTGCTAACGCTGCTGAAACGTCAGTGGAAGGCAGCTCATCACCCGCAAAACGCGGTTGGTACTGTTCTTTAAGTGCTAATGCGACATCTTCTGATTCACCGTCGTGGCGTGCATAATGCATCCCCATGACACCTTGTGTATCTGTAAACTCAAAGACCATATTGGTCATTAGGTCACATTTCGCTAATAGCCCTGCACGAGTTGCATGGTTAACATCTGCACCAATTTTACTTGCAATCCAACCCGCTAACGCTTCTAAACGATCCGTTTTATCACGCAATGTCCCTAATTGCTTTTGGAACAAGACTGTTTCTAGGCGTGGTAAATTATCTTCTAAACGTTGCTTACGGTCGGTTTTAAAGAAAAACTCCGCATCCGCTAAACGAGGGCGAACGACTTTTTCGTTACCCGAAATAATCTGTTGTGGGTCAGAAGATTCAATATTCGCCACGAAAATGAAATTCGGCATCAAATTGCCGGCGTTATCATAAACAGGGAAATATTTTTGGTCACCTTTCATAGTATAAACCAGCGCCTCTGAAGGAACTTCTAAGAATTTCTCTTCAAATTTAGCCGTTAATACCACTGGCCATTCAACCAATGAAGCAACTTCTTCTAATAAGCTTTCGGTTAAGTCTGCTTTACCACCCAACGCTTGCGCCGCTTTTTCTGCGCCAGCTTTGATAACCGCTTTACGCTCTTCGTAATCCGCCATGACTTTACCGCGTTCGCGTAAAATAGCCGGATATTGCTCAGCATTATCAATCGTAAACTCAGGTTCGCCCATAAAGCGGTGACCGCGAATAGTACGATCACTCTTGATGCCTAAAATCTCACCGTCAATAACATCGCTGCCTAGTAGCAATGTGACAGTATGAACAGGACGCACAAATTGCGTGTCTTTATCTGCCCAGCGCATCAATTTTGGAATAGGTAGTTTTGCTAATGAACGACTGACCATATCGACCAGCAATTCACTGACAGCTTGGCCTTTCATTTGCGCACGATACAGTAACCACTCACCTTTATCTGTCGTCAAACGCTCTGCTTGATCAACGGTAATGCCACAACCACGGGCCCAGCCCTCAGCCGCTTTAGTCGGCTGGCCGTCAGCACCAAATGCTTGAGCAATAGCAGGGCCGCGTTTTTCAACTTCGCGGTCAGGTTGCGATGCTGCTAAATCAGCAACTTTAAGCGCCAAACGACGCGGAGCAGCAAACCAAGTTACTGCGCCGTGAGCAATGTCAGCTCCATCAAGCTCTGCAGTAAAGTTTGCAGCGAATGATTCAGCTAATGAACGAAGAGCCTTCGGCGGTAACTCTTCGGTGCCGATTTCCACAAGGAAAGTCTGTTGAGTCATGACAGCCTCTTAGTTCTTATGACACATAGGGAATCCAAGCGCTTCACGTGAAGCATAATACGCTTCAGCAACCCCTTTAGTGAGGGTACGAATTCGTAAAATATAGCGTTGGCGTTCAGTAACAGAAATGGCTTTACGCGCATCCAGTAAGTTGAAAGTATGAGCGGCTTTTAAGATGCGTTCATAAGCAGGCAATGGAAGAGGAGTTTCCAATGCTAACAAATGTTGTGCTTCTTTCTCATATTCTTCGAAGCATTTGAAGAGAAAATCAACATTTGCATATTCGAAGTTATAGGTAGACTGCTCAACTTCATTTTGGTGATAAATATCACCGTAAGTGGTTTTGCCTAACGGGCCATCACACCACACAAGATCGTACACACTGTCGACACCTTGGATGTACATTGCCAAACGTTCTAAACCATAAGTGATTTCACCCGTTACAGGTTTACATTCAAGCCCACCAACTTGTTGGAAGTAGGTAAACTGAGTGACTTCCATCCCGTTTAACCACACTTCCCAACCCAGTCCCCAAGCACCGAGTGTTGGGTTTTCCCAGTTATCTTCAACAAAGCGGATATCATGGACAGTTGGGTCTACCCCTAACTCTTTCAACGAGCCGAGGTACAGTTCTTGGATGTTGTCTGGTGATGGTTTGATGATCACCTGAAACTGATAATAGTGTTGCAGACGGTTTGGGTTCTCACCATAGCGACCATCAGTTGGCCTACGAGAAGGTTGAACATAAGCCGCAGCAATAGGCTCAGGGCCTAATGCACGCAAACACGTCATTGGATGGGAGGTTCCTGCGCCGACTTCCATGTCCAGTGGTTGAACAATGGTACAGCCTTGACGCGCCCAATAATCCTGTAATGTCAGGATAAGACCTTGGAAGGTTTTGGTATCAAACTTTTGCATGTTAGATCCGCACGCGATACGTTAAATTTAATGAAAGTACGCCAGTATACCCTTTGACCGACAGATATACAGCATTGAATATGTCTGTATTTATTCTAAAAATAAAAAAATATCCTTTCATCCCTTTTAAACTGGTTATATATACAGTATAAATATTGTGTTTTTTGCGGCAAGTTAATTGTGATTGGAAAAAGGATGAAAAATGGATACATCACCGGCACGTTGTCATTGGGTCAATCAAGATCCTGAATATATTGCCTACCATGACAATGAATGGGGCAAACCGAATCATGATAACCAGCATTTATTTGAAATGATCTGTTTAGAAGGGCAGCAAGCAGGGTTATCTTGGTACACAATTTTAAAAAAACGCCAAAACTATCGGGAGCTATTCTACCAATTTGATCCTCAACGTATCGCATTGATGAGTGAAGACGATGTTGAGCGACTAATGCAAGACTCACGAATTATTCGTAACCGCTTAAAGATCAATGCGATAATTGCAAATGCAAACGCTTATTTAGCAATGCAAAAAAATGGAGAAGACTTCTCAACTTTTCTATGGGAATTTGTCGACGGGCAGCCAATAATCAACCGCTGGGAAAGTTCGTCCCAAGTCCCCGCAGAAACAGAACTTTCCAAAAAACTCTCCAACGCACTCAAAAAACGGGGATTTAAATTTGTTGGCTCAATCACCTGTTATGCCTTCATGCAAGCCACTGGCATGATAAATGACCACTTAATTAGTTGTTACCAATTTAAATGATTCAGAATTTATAGATGGATCACGCAGTTGGGAAAGAAAAATAAACTATCAAAACATTAACATCAAAAACTATATGTCTGTTTATTTATTTATTTGCAATATTTTAAATTAAAAATAAATAAAAATAAGCGGTTGAACTCTAGGATTGGGCAGAGTATGTTTTAAATTCCATTAACAACCTAATAGACATATGTGAATAAATGCAATGATATTTTCTAAATTTGGTAATAAGTTCGCTCAAAACTCGGGTATTTCATTATTAATGAAAGACCTGAATGAGGGCATCAGAACCCCTGGCTCGATCATGCTTGGTGGTGGTAATCCAGCTCATATTCCTGAGATGGATAAATACTTCCAAGAATTATTAACTGAAATGTGTGCAAACGGTCAATTGACGGACACCTTATGTAACTATGATGGTCCTCAAGGCAAAGATGCCATGTTGAAAGCGCTTGCGGCAACGCTAAAAGCAAAACTAGGCTGGAATATCAGTGCGAAAAATATCGCACTAGCGAATGGCAGCCAAAGTGCTTTTTTCTACCTATTTAACCTGCTAGCCGGTCGCTTTGAAGATGGTATCACTCGTAAAGTTCTCTTTCCTCTCGCCCCTGAATATGTCGGCTATGCGGATTCAGGCCTTGATGATGACCTGTTTGTTGCCAATAAACCGCAAATCGAGTATTTACCTAATGGTCAATTTAAATATCGTGTTGACTTCAACACATTAGAAGTCACTGACGATATCGGTGTTATTTGTGTTTCTCGCCCAACTAACCCGACAGGGAATGTGATTACGGATGAAGAAGTTGCGCATTTAGATCAATTAGCTAAGCAACATAACATCCCGCTACTGATAGATAATGCGTATGGCGTTCCTTTCCCAGGTATTATCTTTAGTGAAGCAACGCCATTTTGGAATGAAAATGTCGTTCTTTGCATGAGTCTATCTAAACTTGGTTTACCTGGTACACGTTGCGGTATCATTATCGCCAATGAAGAAATCATTGAAGCTGTCAGTAATATGAACGGCATTATTAGCCTTGCCCCTGGCGGGGTTGGTCCTGCATTAGCGCTCGAAATGCTGAAAAGGGATGATCTAATCTCACTTTCTAAGAATGTTATTGGTCCTTTCTACAAACAACGCGTTGAAGAAGCTATCGAGATCATTCGCCGTTACATACCCGAAGATAAATGTCTTATTCACAAACCGGAAGGCGCTATTTTCTTATGGCTGTGGTTTAAAGACTTACCAATTAATAGCTTAGAGCTATACCAACGTTTGAAAAAACGTGGTGTTTTGATGGTTCCTGGCCACTATTTCTTCCCGGGCATTGAACAAGATTGGCCACATGCACACCAATGTATGCGAATGAATTATGTCCCTGAGCCCAAAGTCATTGAGCAAGGGATCAAAATATTAGCGGAAGAGTTAGAAAAGGCATATCAAGAAGTAACTTGTTAGTTTTGTAGAAGAACAACGTATAGATTACCTTTGACTCGCGAATTTTAAGTAAAAAAAAGCCCTTTCAAATAGAAAGGGCGAAAAATTAGCGAGAACTCCGTAATTGAAATCAAATAACTTTTTCAATACGAATATCATTCAAATCTATTAGAACATCTTTTTTGTTTGGTTATAGCTTGAACAAAAGCACTTTTAGCCGCTATATGTTCCGATACCTTATTTTGCTATATTAGCCCTTAACCTATCGATACCTCTCTATCCAATTGAAATATTAAATATTTTTAATGTTGAGATATAAAAATAAAACGCCCTCCAGAAAAATTAGAGAGCGAAATTATCGTAAGACTTAAATAGTCCAAAATAGGATCGCGAGCAATTGTGGTGAAATAATCCGTAAAAACATCGCTAATGGGTATACGGTTGCATAGGACAATGCAGGAGCACCACTCGTTGGGTGAATATTATTGGCGAATGCAAGTGCAGGAGGGTCTGTCATTGAGCCTGCTAATACACCGCATAGACTCAAATAATTCATTTTACCAAATACTCTTGCCACGATACCGGTAATAAATAAGGGAACGAACGTAATCAGTAGACCGTAACCAATCCACGTTAATCCATCACCTTTTATCAGTGTTTCAATAAAATCACCGCCAGAGTTGAGCCCAACAACCGCAAGGAACATCACAATACCAAGCTCTCTTAATGCAAGGTTAGCACTTGGTGGCATAAACCAATACAGGCGACCAATCGTACCAATCCGCCCTAAAATAAGAGCAACAACCAGCGGCCCACCAGCTAGCCCCAATTTTAATGCAGCAGGAAAACCGGGGACAAAAACAGGAATCGACCCAAGAACCACACCAAGCCCAATACCTAAAAAGACGGGTAGCATTTGCACTTGCTGTAATTTTTGTTTGGCATTTCCTAGTAACGCAGTAACAGCCTCAATAGATTCAGGCCGCCCAACAATATTTAAAATATCACCAAATTGCAGTACTGAATTATTATTCGCAACTAAATCAATCCCTGTTCGGTTTAACCGAGTGACAACAACATCATATTTTTGTTTTAAGTTCAGATCCTTAAGTCTCTTACTTAACACAGCATCATTCGTAATCACTACGCGAACAGAATGTAAAATGGAACTTGATGTAGATAAAGAAGCATCAACCTCCTCCCCTAATATCAAGCGCACTTTATTTAAGTCGTCTTTTTGCCCAACAACGTGGAGCAAATCACCTAAATGAATTTCCGTCGTTGGCTGAGGAACAACCAACATGTCTCCACGCTTTAGCCTTGAGCACACAATCGCTTCACTACCAAGTAATGGAATATCTTGCATCATCAAGCCATCAAGGTTGGCATTACGGATCGCAATATTCATGGTTTGCAGTGCATCGCGCTGTTGGAAATTGGTACTATTAAAGGCAGAATCTTCTTTATCTACTGAAATTCTGAAGATGATCCGTACTAACCACATCACCAGTAATATTCCGCAAATTCCCATTGGATAAGCCATTGCGTATCCCATCCCCATTTGACCAACAAGGTTTGGGTCCGAGCCTAAATCGGTCAGAATTTGCTGACCTGCCCCTAATGATGGGGTGTTTGTAACTGCACCTGAAAAAATACCAAGAATAATAGGGAGTGGAATATTGGCAACTTTATAAATAATGGCAGTCACTATCGCACCTAAAGCCACTATCATTAACGCGAAACCGTTAAGTTTCAGTCCAGAAACACGAAGAGAGGAGAAAAAACCGGGGCCAACTTGAATACCAATAGTATAAACGAACAAAATTAAGCCAAATTCTTGAATAAAATGCAGCATATCCTTATTGAGCTGTAACCCATAACGTTGAGCAAAGTGCCCAACAATGATCCCCCCAAAAAGAACACCACCGATCCCCAATCCAACATTACGGATTTTCCAGTTTCCTATCCATAACCCTAGAGCGGCAGCCAACGCCAACAAACTTACAGTAAGAGCTAATTCACTCATAGACCGCATCCTTTTGACGACAAGTTACCCATAAACCAAGCCTAAATCGGCGATAAAACATACTACTGAATCGATTATGCCAAATAGCAAAAGAGTAAGATGTGTCATAGAGCACACTTTAGAACGAATTAAAATCTCTATGTCTTTGAATTTTCAGATTGATAACAAATATCAAAATAATTATTCTTTATTTTTTTAAGTCCTTCACAACTCATAAGAATAAATACAAAAAAGAAACAATCTTCCTCAATAAGATATAATTAAATATTCATTAAAAGAATATATGTCATTTAATTAAATAATAATGCAACACTGAGATTGTGAATTTTTTGTTTTTCGATATGATGAATGAAAGTTAGTAATAATTAGCAAAATATAGGTTAACCACCGTATGCCGAGTTTAAATACCGCACAAATAATTGCTCTTATCACACCGTTATTTTTAAGCGGTTGTTCTAGTATTATGACTCATGCAGGCCCTTCAGATGGTTATTATCCAGGTTCTAAAAATAGCATCAAGATGATTAAAGATGATGAAACAGGCTGGGTAGTTAGGCCACTTCTTGCGATTGACCTCCCATTTTCAGTTGTAATGGATACGCTTTTAATCCCTTTAGACTATGCAAGATCAGGCAATGATGGAAAAGAAGATTCGCCTAAAAAACGTTTAGAAGAGATTGATAAAAAAGAAAAAACAGAAAAGAAAGAATAGTATCCATTTAGGCTAAAATTTTTTCTTATTCTCTCATTTAAAAGGGAATAAATAATGACTGAGCGAGTTTCTATTTATTAACCATGCCCGTTTTTATTGTTATTTCTCAGAATAAGTAATATGCCGCCATAACTTAACTAAAATCCCCATGTTGAATATCTAATTTTAAACATTATATTGTTAAAACCTAAAATCGTTAGCATATCATTCAGAATAAAATAAAGTCTTTTATGAATAAAAGAGCTTACTACTTCTCTTTTATTCATCATTATAGTGATTCACTAATAAAACGCTAATAATGTAGACCCGTTTCCACGGTATAAAGTTGCCTGAACCCATCAACATCCCGCATAAATGCAATAAGCTTATCATTCGGTGAGAATACAACCGCATCAGCGCTAGGAGCTTGCTCAGTACGCTCAGTTAATCTAATTAATGTTTTTGTCGCAATATGGCAAATGGTCACACTATTATCGTAAATGAAACAAATATGCTCACCTTGGCTATCCCAATTAAACGCAGATTGTATCGAAGAATCACCATGAGTAAGCTGATTTAATTTTCCCGTTAATATATCGACTAACCATAACTGCACATTGCCAAAATCATCATGCATCAAGCAGGCGATTGATTTACCATCTGGCGATGTACGTAACCAATGCCTCGGTTGTTTGGCTAAACCTGGATATTTACGTTGATGTGTATAAGTAAGCCGCTTTTGGTATACACCTTTTGGTGGAGCGGGTAGAGTCAATTCTGTTCCCTGAAGTGGTTTCTCCCCTGCAACCATGCAAAGTTGAGGCTGTGAAGGTAAATCCACAATAAAAATTTCAGGGATTACCTCACCATTTTGAGTATGTGTATCCCCAATAAAAACAAGTGCCCTTTCTTGCCACTGGCCACCTTGCTTTTGGTAACCTCGTTGCCCAACCCAACCTTCCTCATACGCACGGCTAATCTCATCACTATCAGGTTTTGGCTCTACTGTTGTCTGAGTTACAACACAACAAAAGTAGTCACCATTATATTCTCGGTTATGCTTTTTCGGCTCAATATTAACAGCCCTCGCAGGTACAGCAATAGCAACATTCCGCTGATCCAGCTTCACATCTAATTCATGCATCACATGGTCGTTATAAGTAAAACTTAACCATTTACCATCAGGGCTATATACATGAACATGAGTTCCCCCTCTAAGAGCACCAGCAATGTAGGGAGGTGAAATACACATCGCATCAATAGGACTGGCCACATTCATTTGATCATCATGAACGTATACGCCACGACGATGGTGAAAATCATAATGCCATTGCTCATCGGGATATTCTGGGCCATGTATAAATGCATATTGAGGAGGTTGCTGTGAACTCACTGTAACAACACCAACATGCGCACCATGGTTAGCTCGGTAGATTTCAACCTCTTGCAATGTATTTACATGAATTTTTTCTATCGATAAGCCAGTAAATGAACTGCCATTTGGTCGAACATCATAAGCTACCCACTGACTATCAGGTGTCCACACATTAATATTAGTAAGTTGGTGGCTGCGCTTATCGTTCGTTAAACGTGTTTCTTTATAAGGCAATTTACTATTCAATCTGTTATCCTTTCACATCATTTAATATAGCTATCGGATTACTTTAACTAATCTACTTTACATGGTACTAGAAAATCTCAGTCGAGAAATTTCAAAAGTAATATTACCCTTTAGCAATAACTTTAATATTGAATAAAACCATTATGTTATTAAGTGTGCTTTATATTATTGGTATCACCGCTGAAGCCATGACCGGCGCGCTTGCCGCTGGTAGACGTAAAATGGATGTCTTCGGTGTCATTATTATAGCCTCTGCAACCGCGATAGGCGGTGGCTCTGTACGAGATATCTTACTTGGGCACTATCCATTAGGTTGGGTTGCGCACCCTGAATATATCCTAACTGTTGCTGGCGCCGCTGTTGTTACAATCTGGATAGCTCCCATGATGAAACACTTGCGCCGCTTGTTTCTTATTTTGGATGCCATTGGGTTAATCGTTTTCTCTATTCTTGGTGCTCAAATTGCACTTGATATGAATTATAGCCCTATTATTGCCGCAATTGCTGCCGTTATTACGGGTGTATTTGGTGGAGTCCTTAGGGACATGCTGTGTAATACCATCCCTTTGGTTTTCCAAAAAGAAGTCTATGCTGGAGTCTCTTTTGCTGCCGCATGGATTTATATTGGCCTATTGCAAACTCCACTTCCACAAGACATCGTCGTTATCATTACCCTTGTAGTCGGATTAAGTGCACGATTAATTGCAATTCGCTACCGCCTCGGATTGCCGATATTCAACTACGAAAACCAAGATTAGCTTTCATCTTATTGAGTCATTAATTATTCAATTAATGACTCATTTTCTTTTAATTTCTGTATATCCTGCAACGCAAGTTGAATCTCTGGCGTAGCTAACCATTTTTCTAACTTTTCCTTTTGCTTTCGAGTTAAGCTCAACCGCTCAATTTCAACACTATCATGAAGCCCCTCTAACCTCATGATTTGTTCAATTTTTGTTTTTGGCAAAGGGATACCTAAACCTTTTAACCATAAAGGTGTTAATTGAAATTTAACTGATTGAAATTGTTTGATTGAAGAGGCATTTTTTTTATTTTTCGGTAATGCGTTTTGCCAATCCTGCCGTAACCAAGTCGTTAACTCTGTTAGCTGATAATTTTCGACCCAATCTCGCCATGTAGCCTCACTGACTCCTTTGATTTTTAAGCTTTTTCCTAGCCAAGTTAAACGAGCCACAAATTGTTGTAGGCAGTGTTCTGTATAGGTGAGACAAGTGAGCGAGTTGAAACTACCAAAGGTAGAAAGATCCGGATAGACCCGTGTTTCAAGTCGCCAAATGACATCTTCTATTTTTGGTGTTCCTAAACCTGAAAGAGAAACAGTGACTTTATCCCCCTCAATTACGTCTTTCTTTCCCCATGATGCTAATGACCCAACACTCACTTTGGATATATTTTTCCCCTCAAGATTGATTGGGTTAATTGTTGCAACCACGCTCACTCTCCCTGTGCGGCCAACTTTAAATTGCAAATGCTTGACCTCTGAAACTACCCGACGCAATGGGTATTTCCATGCCACAGCCCAGCTATTTTGATTTGGTTGCCATGCAAATACATCTGGAAATGGATAACTTTTTAGTACGATGCCATCCGTAGCAAAAGGCAGGTTACGTTGATAATAGTGCTCACGCCATTTCTTTACTTGGCCTTTATTTTCAATTTTGTGGCTATGTTTTTTTACTAAGGGAAATCCTAGCTGAGCTAGATACTCAAATTGCTTTTTAGGTTCTGATTCACCACCTGGCCATGCCCAAATAAAGATTCCGATATTGGGTTCCACTTTTTTGGGGCTTTTCTTGCGCATTAGCCAACCTGCTATCTTATTACGGGCGTTTACTCCCCCATCCTTTGCTTGTATGTGTTCACTCAGTTGCCAAAAAAGCTCACCTTGTAAAATAACCTCGTTTTGTAAATCAATTTGCTTTGGTATAGCCGAAATAAAGTCTGCTTTACCGCGCCACTCAAGGCCTTCGGTGCCGTTTCCACGGCTGATCATGGAAACGAGATTGCCATTTTGATAGACAAGAGTAACTGCCACACCATCAACTTTCGGCTGTAACCAAATTTCACGGCGAGAGTCGACCCATTCATATACCTTAGATTCTGTGAGTTTTTTCAACCCTGTATGGGGAATAGGATGCTTCGTCAGCTGTACCTTTTTAGGTAGCACAACGTCGGGAAGTTCTTCAGAGAGCCTCAGACAACGACGTAAAGATTGCCACTGATAAAGTAATTGGTCATAAGCTTCATCACTTATTTGGCTATTTCCAGATAACCGATAAACCTGATTCCATTGCTGTAGCTGAGCGCCTAGCCGGCCACTTTCTCTCTCAATTTTACTTATACTACCTAATTTGCAGCGCTCATCTAATTCAATATTACTGGAAGCAAAGGCTGCTCCGCCAATCCATAAAAAACCAATAATCCAGATACTTACAATCAATGCTAATTTATCCATAAAATATGCCATAACAATTCCTTGTGAATAACTAACTACTCCATATACCCACCACGCTTTATATCTTGAAGCATGAAAGCATTCTTCTTAACTCTCACACTAAAATGTGTTTTTTTGCGAAAAGCTTCGCAAGACAAATAAGATTTGCAGGAATAAACAATTAATTTCTGGAAGCGGCTCGCAAATTACTCATAGATCAAATTTCTATTCTCTGTTATTCATGTTTTATTGATATCGCTGCATGTTGATGGAAGTATGTGTATACTATGTGGGGTTTATCACCATCTTTTATGTTTAACCCTCGACTATTCAAGAAATCATCATGATACAAGGTACGTTATATATTGTTTCTGCGCCTAGTGGTGCGGGTAAATCAAGCCTCATTCAGGCTCTATTGAAAACACAACCGTTGTATGACACGCAAGTTTCTGTTTCTCATACAACACGAGCTGCACGCCCTGGTGAAGTTCATGGTGAGCACTATTTCTTTGTATCAGAGACTGATTTCTTACAAATGGTCGAAAATGGTGACTTTTTAGAGCACGCTTGTGTCTTTGGAAATTACTATGGGACGTCTAAACCTATCATTGAAGACGTTTTAAAAAGCGGTGTGGATGTTTTTCTCGATATAGATTGGCAGGGAGCGCAACAAATCAGGGCTAGAATGCCAGAAGCGCGCAGTATTTTTATTCTCCCACCATCAAAAGACGAACTTTATCGCAGACTACGCGGCCGAGGCCAAGATAGTGATGAAGTAATTGAAAAACGAATGTCACAAGCAGTAGGTGAAATCGAGCACTTCAACGAGTATGATTACCTTATCGTTAATGATGATTTCAACACTGCATTAGGCGATTTACAATCCATTATCCGCACTGAACGCTTGAGATTAGGGCGCCAAGTTCAGAGACATGATGCTTTAATCAGCAAATTACTAGCAGACTGAGAATAGTTTCAGTATCATATCAGGTCATTTTTTTATTTCTTTTGGAGTAGCACACTTATGGCACGCGTAACTGTTCAAGACGCAGTAGAAAAAATTGGTAACCGCTTTGACCTCGTATTGGTCGCAGCACGCAGAGCTCGCCAGTTACAAACCGGTGGAAAAGATCCTTTAGTTCCTGAAGAAAACGATAAACACACAGTTATCGCGCTACGTGAAGTAGAAGAAGGTTTAATTAACGGTCACATTTTGGATGTGCGTGAACGCCAAGAACAGCAAGAGCAAGAAGCGGCTGAAATGCAGGCAGTTTCTGCTATTGCTGAAGGTCGTCGCTAATTACTAAGGTGGGTCTGCCTTGTATCTGTTTGAAAGCCTTAATTTAGTTATTCAAAAGTACCTCCCTAAAGAGCAAATTGAATTACTAAAACAAGCCTATGTTGTCGCACGGGATGCCCATGAAGGACAGACCCGTTCAAGTGGTGAGCCTTATATTACTCACCCTGTTGCTGTTGCTTGTATTCTTGCTGAAATGCGTCTGGACCATGAAACATTAATGGCAGCGCTACTTCATGATGTGATAGAAGATACTCCAGCTACATTTCAGGACATAGAAGAATTATTTGGAACAACCGTCGCAGGTCTTGTTGAAGGTGTTTCCAAACTTGATAAGCTCAACTTTCGCGACAAAAAAGAAGCTCAAGCAGAAAACTTCCGCAAAATGATTATGGCGATGGTCAAAGACATTCGCGTCATTTTGATAAAACTGGCAGACCGCACTCACAACATGCGCACTTTAGGCTCCTTAAGGCCAGATAAGCGTCGTCGCATCGCTCGTGAGACCCTTGAGATTTATAGCCCGCTGGCACATCGGCTGGGCATACATCATATAAAAACTGAGCTTGAAGAGCTTGGTTTTGAAGCGCTTTACCCTAACCGTTACCGAGTTATCAAAGAAGTCGTTAAAGCGGCTCGTGGTAACCGCAAAGAGATGATCCAAAAAATTCTCTCTGAGATTGACGGTCGACTTACTGAAGCAGGTGTTCCTTGTCGTGTCAGTGGTCGAGAAAAACACTTATATTCTATCTACCGCAAGATGCACCAAAAAGAGCAGCGTTTCCATTCCATCATGGATATCTATGCTTTTAGGGTCATCGTCAAAGATGTAGATACTTGCTACCGTGTTTTAGGCCAGATGCATAGCTTATACAAACCGCGTCCGGGGCGTATTAAAGACTATATTGCCATTCCTAAAGCCAATGGCTATCAATCCCTACATACCTCCTTAATTGGGCCGCATGGCGTGCCAGTTGAAGTCCAAATTCGTACAGAAGATATGGACCAAATGGCAGAGATGGGGGTTGCTGCTCACTGGGCTTATAAAGAGCAAGGTGAGCAAGGCACGACCGCCCAAGTCAGGGCGCAGCGCTGGATGCAAAGCCTGCTTGAATTACAGCAAAGTGCGGGGAGTTCATTCGAATTTATCGAAAGCGTGAAATCAGACCTCTTCCCTGATGAAATTTACGTTTTCACTCCTGAAGGTCGTATTGTTGAATTGCCAACGGGTGCAACCCCTGTTGATTTCGCTTATGCAGTGCATACCGATATTGGGCATGCCTGTGTTGGTGCGCGTGTTGACCGCCAACCGTATCCACTTTCGCAATCATTAACAAGTGGCCAAACTGTTGAAATTATTACTGCACCGGGTGCGCGTCCAAATGCCGCTTGGCTTAATTTTGTCGTCAGCTCAAAAGCTCGCGCCAAAATTCGCCAATTACTGAAGAACTTAAAACGCGAAGACTCGATTAACCTTGGTCGCCGGCTGCTTAATCATGCCCTAGGAGCTGGTAATAAACTCACCGATATTCCACAAAGTAATATTGATGCAGAACTGGCGCGTATGAAGCTCAACTCGATTGATGACCTACTCGCCGAAATTGGCTTAGGCAATGCAATGAGTGTGGTTGTCGCAAGGAACTTGCAAAACAACCCACAAAGCACACCTGAAGATCAGGTTGTCGTTGAGAGCCGCAATAAGCTTTCTATTAAAGGTGCAGATGGCGTCTTAATCACTTTTGCAAAATGTTGTCGCCCAATTCCTGGTGACCCTATCGTGGCGCATATTAGCCCCGGTAAAGGGCTAGTTATCCACCATGAATCTTGCCGTAATATCCGTGGCTACCAAAAAGAGCCTGATAAATTTATGGCCGTTGAATGGGATAACGAAACAGACGCCGATTTCATCGCTGAAATCAAGGTAGATATGATTAACCATCAAGGTGCATTAGCAAACCTTACGGCTGCAATTAATGATGCAAACTCAAGCATTCAGAGCATGAATACTGAGGAAAAAGATGGCCGCGTATACTGCGCCTTTATCCGCCTTACCACTAAAAACCGTGTTCAGCTGGCAAATGTTATGCGCAAAATACGTATCATGCCAGATGTTCTACGCGTAAGCCGAAACCGTAACTGACGAATATGAATGAACGCCGCTATCGCCGCATTTGCCAAATGATGGCGATGCGGCAGCCAGACCTCACAATTTGCCTTGAAGAAATCCATAAACCCCATAATGTTTCTGCGATAGTCCGCAGTGCTGATGCTGTGGGGATTCACCAGATCCATGCTATTTGGCCAGATCAACACGTCAAGTTATCCGTCTCTTCCGCCGCTGGCAGTAACAGTTGGGTAAAAGTTATCTCTCATCAGTCAACTGAAGAGGCTATTTCACAAATAAAATCGCAAAACATGCAGGTATTAGCGACAAACTTGTCCGAACATGCCGTTGATTTTCGTGAAATTGATTACACCCGCCCAACGTGTATTATGATGGGGCAAGAGAAAAAAGGCATTTCACAAAAAGCGCTCGCACTGGCAGATAAGCACATTATCATTCCCATGGCAGGCATGGTTCAATCATTGAATGTTTCCGTCGCCTCTGCCTTAATACTCTATGAAGCGCAAAGACAACGGCAGTTAGCGGGAATGTATGATCGCGAACATAGCGTTTTATCTGAACAAGAACAGCAAGAGTGGCTGTTTGAAGGGGGTTACCCCGTGCTCGCCGAAGTGGCTAAACGCAAAGGTTTACCGCGCCCGCATATCAATGAACAAGGGCAAATTGAAGCCACTGAGGATTGGTGGGTACAAATGCAACTAACTGAAAAAATGAAAAGACAACAATTTGGTTAAGGAAAAGGAAAGAACATGAATAATGGGTTACTTGATACCATTTCACTGACTTCTCTACATGGAATTGGTGCTAGCCAGTCAGAAAAAATGCGTAAAATCGGTTTGAACACCGTTCAAGACCTACTTCTTCATTTTCCTCTGCGCTACGAAGACCATACCCGTTTGTACCAAATCAAAGACCTTCTACCTGGAACAACTGCCACCATTACTGGTGAAGTACTCCAAACAAAAGTGGTTTTTGGCCGAAAGCGCATGATGACCTGCCTCATAACTGATGGCACTGGCAACTTAACATTGCGCTTTTTTAATTTCTCTGCTGCGATGAAAAACAACTTAGCAGAAGGCCGGCAAGTTACCGCCTATGGTGAAATTCGCAGAGGTAATACAGGCCCTGAAATTATTCACCCTGAATATAAAGTCTCCCAAGATACGGGCAACATCGCATTACAAGAAAACCTTACGCCAGTTTACCCTACAACTGAAGGCGTTCGCCAAGCCACGTTACGTAAAATCATGGATCAAGCTCTGACCATGCTTGATAACGGAAAGATTAAAGAGTTACTTCCTGAAGAGCTGAGTCGTGGCATGATAAGCCTGCCTGATGCAATACGGCTTCTTCATAATCCACCACCGAATGTGGCACTCAGTGAGCTAGAAAAAGGCCATCACCCCGCGCAGAAACGTTTGGTACTTGAAGAATTATTAGCTCACCACTTAAGCATGTTGGCGATCCGAGCAGGTAACGAACGTTTGTATGCACAGCGGCTCACCTCTAGCGGTAAACTAAAAGCACAGTTACTCGCACAGCTGCCTTTCTCACCGACCAATGCACAGAACCGTGTGGTGGGGGAAATTGAAGCTGATCTTGCGAAAGATGCACCAATGATGCGCCTAATCCAAGGGGATGTGGGATCGGGGAAAACCCTTGTCGCTGCACTAGCCGCAGTCTGTGCTATCGAGAATGGTAAACAAGTCGCCTTAATGGCACCGACTGAAATTTTAGCGGAACAACATGCTAACACCTTCAAACAATGGCTCGAGCCATTAGGCATCAAAGTCGGCTGGCTTGCAGGCAAACAAAAGGGCAAAGCACGGGAACAACAGCAAGAAGCTATTGCAAACGGCGACGTTTCGATGGTGGTTGGTACACATGCCATTTTTCAGGAGCAAGTGAAGTTTAATGCTCTTGGGCTGGTTATCATTGATGAACAACACCGTTTTGGTGTTCACCAGCGCCTCGCTCTGCGTGAAAAAGGTGAACAACAAGGGTTCCACCCTCATCAACTCATTATGACCGCTACGCCAATCCCACGTACATTGGCGATGACAGCCTATGCGGACTTAGATACTTCGGTGATTGATGAACTCCCGCCGGGACGAACGCCCGTAACGACCGTTGCCATCCCGGATACACGACGTAATGATATTATCGAACGTGTACGCCAAGCCTGTATTGATGAAGGTCGCCAAGCCTATTGGGTATGTACGCTTATCGAAGATTCCGAGCTATTAGAAGCGCAAGCGGCTCAGGTAACCAGTGAAGAATTGGCGCTTGCACTCCCTGAACTTAAAGTGGGTTTAGTCCACGGGCGAATGAAGCCTGCGGAAAAGCAAAGCATTATGGCGGCATTCAAAAATAATGAAATTCAGCTACTTGTCGCAACAACCGTGATTGAGGTTGGGGTTGATGTCCCGAATGCCAGTCTAATGATTATCGATAACCCTGAACGTTTAGGCCTTGCTCAACTTCACCAGTTAAGAGGCCGCGTAGGTCGTGGCGCGATTGCTTCTCACTGCGTACTGTTGTACAAAACACCTCTCACACATACTGCAAAACAGCGCCTACAAGTGTTACGTGATAGCAATGATGGGTTCGTCATCGCCCAGAAGGACTTAGAAATTCGTGGGCCGGGGGAGTTATTAGGCACAAGGCAAACAGGTAATGCGGAATTTAAAGTGGCAGACTTACTTCGTGATCAATATATGTTGCCAGAAGTGCAACGGATCGCCCGCCATATTCAACAGCAATACCCTGAAAATGCACAACAAATTATTGAACGTTGGCTACCTGAGCGCGAACAATATGGGCATGCTTAAGCAAATAATCAAACTGCTGAATACATCTCTTTAAACGAAAATTGCCGTGAACTTATTCACGGCAATACCTGTTTTACTATCAATGATTAGAATATAAATTATCCCGCAATCGTCGGGAAAACGGGTAACATTAAATACAATTTGATGACAATAGCATTCACGATATCAATAAAGAATGCACCAACCATTGGCACAACTAAGAATGCTAAGTGAGATGGTCCCAATCTATCCGTTACGGCTTGCATGTTGGCAATCGCCGTTGGTGTCGCACCTAAACCAAAACCACAATGCCCCGCCGCTAAAATAGCAGCATCGTAGTTTTTACCCATCACTCGGAAGGTGACAAAAATCGCATATCCTGCCATTACGCACGCTTGTACCGCAAGAATGACAATCATTGGAATTGCTAATGATGCTAATTCCCATAATTTTAAGCTCATTAATGCCATGGCTAAAAACAGCGATAAACTGACGTTACCTAATACGGAAACTGCACGGTCAAATACCCGATAAAAACCCAGTATGGATAAGCCATTACTGAGGATCACACCAACAAAAAGAACACACACAAATTTTGGTAAAGCGAAAACTGTTTCCGCTAATAAACCCGAAAGGTAGCTACCGACCAGTAAACAAATTGCGATTAAAGCGATAGTTTCAATGAGCACCATTGAGCTTATCATACGACCTGACTGTGGCTTTTCAAACGCGGTGGGTACGTCTTTATCGTCTTCTAAGGTACCTGGCGTAGGGATATTTCGCGTTAGGAAACGTGCAACAGGGCCACCAATCAACCCACCTAAGACCAATCCAAATGTTGCACAGGCCATTGCAACTTCGGTTGCACTTTTAAAACCATAGCTCTCGGAGAAAATTTTTCCCCATGCTGCGCCTGTACCATGACCACCAGACAGCGTGATTGAACCAGCAAGTAACCCCATTAATGGGTCTAGTCCCAGCAATTTAGCGAGGGCGATCCCCACTGTATTCTGAACAAGTAATAAGCCGACAACCACAAAAATAAAGATAAACAGGGCTTTACCACCTGCTTTCAAACTCGCTAGGTTGGCATTTAAACCAATGGTGGCAAAGAAAGCCAACATCATCGGTTCTTGCAGTGATAAGTCGAAAGATAAGCTCCAGTCAAACATTTGCTTCAGCAAAAGTAGACTAAAAGCAACTAACAATCCGCCTGCAACAGGCTCTGGAATTGTATATTTTTCTAAAAAAGGAACGGTTTTAACGAGTTTCCGCCCAAGCAATAGTACTAGTGTTGCTGCTACCAAAGTCCCGTAGACATCAAGATGATACATTTACGTACCTCGTCTGTTGTTAAAATTATAAAATATTAGTAAGACGTTAATATCTTCCTTAAAACGCCAAAAACAGGTGAACAGATTAGAAAAAAAAACTGTTATAAATACAAGTTAAAAGATATAAAAATGTGATGAACTTAGTTTAACTATTTACAATATTTATTTTGCGCAAACGATTGCTTTTTAATTTGATCGCTTTACAATGCGTTTTTTGTTGGTGGGAAATGAAGGCAATGAATACAGCAACGTCTGAAAAACAAAATACAGAATCAACCATAAATACCCAGAGCGAGCTCATCTATAAATTAGAAGACAGGCCACCGCTTCCCCAAGCCCTGTTTGCGGCTGGGCAGCATCTCCTCGCGATGTTTGTTGCTGTTATCACCCCCGCCATGCTGATTTGCCAAGCCCTCGGCTTGCCTGCACACGATACCCAACGCATTATTAGCATGTCTTTATTTGCCTCTGGTGTTGCCTCTTTAATTCAAATCAGAGCATGGGGGCCGATTGGTTCAGGGTTGTTATCTATTCAAGGAACCAGTTTCAACTTTGTTGCACCTTTAATCATGGGCGGTGTTGCACTCAAGCAAGGCGGGGCGGATATTCCATCCATGATGGCAGCACTATTTGGTACATTATTAGTCGCTGCACTCACTGAAGTCATTTTATCTCGCTTCTTGCATTTAGCACGTCGCGTCATTACCCCGCTGGTGTCTGGTGTGGTCGTGATGATTATTGGGTTATCGCTGATCCAAGTCGGGCTAACCTCCATTGGCGGTGGCTATAGCGCAATTAGTGATAACACCTTCGGTTCCCCCGACTATTTAATTTTGGCGGGCATCGTTCTTGCGGTCATTATTTTACTCAATCGCCAAAAAAATCCGTATTTGCGCGTTGCCTCTTTGGTGATTGCAATGGCTGTGGGCTACCTTGCAGCGTGGTGGATGGATATGTTGCCAAATGCGCAGCCGACTGAGCCAAACCAATCCTTTATTACTGTTCCGGAGCCTTTTTATTACGGGCTGTTATTTGACTGGAACCTGTTAGTCCCACTGATTTTAATCTTTATGGTGACCTCTTTGGAAACCATTGGTGATATCACCGCAACCTCTGACGTTTCAGAGCAACCTGTCCGCGGCCCACTTTATATGAAACGCATTAAGGGTGGTGTATTAGCAAATGGCTTAAACTCAATGGTTTCTGCCGTATTTAATACTTTCCCTAATTCCTGTTTTGGTCAGAACAACGGGGTTATTCAGTTAACGGGTGTGGCTAGCCGCTATGTGGGTTATATCGTCGCATTAATGCTTGTTTTGCTGGGGCTATTCCCTGCTGTTGCGGGTTTTGTACAGCAAATCCCTGAGCCTGTTCTTGGCGGTGCAACTATTGTGATGTTTGGTACCATTGCAGCATCTGGCGTGCGTATTGTTTCCCGTGAGCCACTCAACCGCCGAGCGATTATGATTATCGCGCTGTCCCTTGCCGTTGGCATGGGCGTTTCACAACAGCCGTTAATTCTGCAATTTGCCCCTGATTGGCTGAAAACCTTATTCTCTTCTGGTATTGCCGCAGGCGGATTAACGGCAATTGTGCTGAATTTAGTTTTCCCACTCGAAAAATAATCTTTTATCTAAACCGCTAGAGTTGAATATTCTGGCGGTTCTTCTGTATGCTATCCTTAAATTGTCGCGATATTAAACGCATTCCCCCGCAAATTTGAGGAGCAGTTAGCTGTGAAATGGTTAATTAAATTTGTTACCTACGCATTCTTGCTACTGCTGCTATTGTTTATCGCCGCCTACATAGGATTACAAACGCGCTGGGGCGCTTCCTATTCGAGCCAATTCCTTAGCAAATTTACTGACTACGATATCCATGTAGGGATTATGGGCCATGAATTTTCCAATCCCGGGGAATTCATCTTCCAAGATGTTAAATTAGCGTCACAAAACAAAGATTTGTCCTTAGATGCACGCCAAATCGTGGTTGATGTGAATTGGCGCAATATCTTCAGCGGCACAGCAATTCACCGCTTCGTCATCACACAAGGTGAGCTTTCCACCACCGTATCCCCTGAATCAACACCACTGCCTATTTCGGCGAGTATTCTGCAATTTGAAAATAGCCAATTAACCCTTAAACAAGGTGATGAAACCATTTCCGCCACGGGCTTTACTGGTGGGATCACGCCATGGAAACCAACAGTTAATCACCCGTTTGGCTATGGTGATTTTCGGTTTACCGCTAACCAGTTAAAAATTAATGAATTACCATTTAAAAATGTCGCGCTGACTGGAAAATTGCAAGAGCAAGTCACTGAAATCAGCAAAGCAAGTGCCTACCTGAATAACGGTTATATTGTGGGTGAAGGAAAAGTGTTTACTGATGGGGCAATAACCATTGATTCCTTGGCAATGAATAAGGTTGGCTGGGAAAACAATGTTGATTTCGATACATTATTTGATGCGATTAATAGCGATAGAACCATTCAAATCAAAAATCTTGAATTAACCAATATTGATATTCAAGGAAAAGACTGGGCGCTTTCAGGGCTGAGTGCACAAATCGATCAACTCAGTTTGGTCAGAGGCAGTTGGACAGGCCCTAAAAGTAAAATCAGCTTTAACGTTGACCAGTTGGTCATCAAAGATCAGCAACTTAGTACACTAATTGGTGACCTAAATATTGATGGAGACAAACTCAACATCAATAAATTATCAGGCTACTACAACAAAGGCGTATTTAATTTAAGTGGTGCTTGGCAACGTAATGACCAACTTCTTACCATTAATGAAGGTAAATTAGGTGGCATTTTATATACCTTGCCAGAAACATGGCTGACCTTTTTTGCTGAGCCCGCGCCATCTTGGCTGTCTGGCTTATCCATCAAAAAATTTACTGTCACTCAATCTTTATTAATGAATATCCAGCCAGAGTTCCCGTTCGAATTCACAGCATTAAGCGCCAATATTGAAGATGTTGACCTCATTAAGCAAAAACAGTGGGGAGTTTGGAGCGGTAAAGCGACATTCAATGCCGATAGCGGCACAATTAACCAAGTTTTAGTTCGCCGCCCATTCTTAGAAGTACGTCAAAGCGGGAAATCTTCTGCAGCAGCGAGTTTGACAGTCAGTACTGACAGAGGGATCAGTAAAATTGGCGTATTGGTGAAACAAGAACCGAAAAAAGTGCCATTTTTATTGCGGGCCTCTGGGACTAACATTGATTTAATCGATTTAAACCAATGGGGATGGTCAGGTTTCCCAGCACAAGTTGTCGGGGATTTTGATGCAACACTACAGGGCGATTTTCTTGCACCTTCCGTCGCCAAAAGTTTAAATGGCGAACTGATGGCGATGCCACTTCAAGGTAAGCGCTTATATCGCACGGTAGTAAAAGGGGTTGTAACTTCTTCGGTGGAAACACAAGAAGGCATACCAAATATGGAAACAACGCCAGTGCCACAAGATGCAACACCACAAGTTCCAGCTTTAATAACACAATAGTGAACAAGTAAAAGGCAGGTCACATGACCTGCCTCTTCATATTATTCAACCGACAATAATATGTTCTACTTTGTTTTTTCGACTGGCAACACCATATACACCCCACTGAATACTGCACCAACTTGGTTGTCTGGGTTGCTCACTTCAACTTTCAGTTTTACGCGTGCTTTACTGCCCCGCGCTAAGCGATCGAGGTCACCACTCATATTCGCTAAATCTGCAATCGCTGTTGGCCTACCACTAACGGGTTTACCATAGCGGATGTTGGCATCCACTAACACAATGTCGCCACCAAGTTGATGCTCTTGCATTAACAGCCAAATCAGCCCCCAGCCAGTTAATGTAGCGAGTGAAAATTGGCTACCTGCAAAAATGGTTTCATGAGGGTTTTGATTACCCGCTTCTGGCATCGTCGTAATAAAACGGGTGCCTGTATATTGCTCGATGCGAGCACCCATTTTTTCACTTAACGGAATGTATTTATGCCACGCTTGCTGTAATTCACCACACCAATCAGGGCGATGCAGAATTTGGTCTAGGGTTTCAATCGGCTTGATCATCAAATAGTGGCGAACAGGTGTTTTAAGCTGCCCTGCAACTTGTCCCCTATTTTCAAACCCCATTTTGTTAAAGAAAGGAACGGCTTCTTCGCGTACACTGGAAACAATACGTTTTACGCCTTCTTGCCGAGCAACAGACTCCAGCGCCATAATAATCAGCTTACCCAGCCCTTTGCCTTGCATGACAGGGTTTACGGCGAGGAAGCGAATTGCACCTTCGTTATCAGCATTAATATATAAACGGCCAATCGCCAAAATACGGTTTTTATCATCCACCACCATTTGGTGATGAGCCGTTAAATCATAACCGTCTTTTTCAGAACCAAGGGGTTGGTTGAAGGGTTTTCGCAACATTTCCCAACGAAAGTGGTAGTAAGTCGCAAATTCAATTTCATCTTTCGGTGTACGTAAATGGTACATCGGCTCCCCCTTTAAAAATGGAATCACACTTGCAGCCAGAAGGTCACAGGGCCGTCATTGGTTAAGCTCACTTGCATATCCGCAGCAAATTGCCCTGTTTGGGTCATGACACCCTGCTGACGGCTTTGTTCCACAAAATATTGGTACAACTTGTCGGCTTTTTCAGGCTCTGCTCCCCCAGAAAAACTGGGTCTCATGCCTTTTTTGGTGTCCGCCGCTAACGTGAATTGTGAAACAACCAGTAAACTGCCCCCTGCTTGCTGAACATTCAGGTTCATCTTCCCTTGTTCATCACTAAAAATACGGTAGCCCAGTACCTTTTCACATAAGCGTTTTGCTTTTTGCTCGTCATCGTCTTTTTCGACGCCAAGCAGAACCAATAAACCGGAGTCTATTTGCCCAACCGTTTGTTCATCAACAACAACACTCGCGTGAGTGACTCTCTGGATTAATGCAATCATGATTACTCTGCACAAAAAGATGGAGCAACGTTAACCGTTGCTCCATCATCAATATCAAATGTTATTCAACTTCAGCACTAAAATCGTAAGTACGGAAATATTCAGGAACGGTATCTTTATCCACAACATGAACAGCACGGATACCTAGGGCTTGCGCTGCCTTGACATTTTCCTCTACATCATCGAAGAAAACCGCATCTGCCGCGTCAAACTCTTCAGATTGCAGAACATATTTGAAGATTTCAGGGTCCGGCTTACGCATACCTAAATCTTGGGATAAATAGAGAAAATCGGAGGATGCTGCAATTTCTGGGTAGTGTTCTGGCCAGTAGTCTAAATGTAGGCGATTGGTATTCGATAAGACGACAACACGGTGGCCTTGCTCACGCAGGCGCTCCATAATATCAATCACTTCCGGTCTTAACGAAATAAAAATAGCGTGCCAGCCTTCAGCGAAATCTTCAAAGCTCAGCGTGATCCCCATTTCTTCACAAAGCAGCTCTGCAAACTCTATATCTGAAATTTTCCCACACTCATGTAATTGAAAGATATTGCCAAAAGTAAACCGTGATTTGATTTCTTCACTTGGCGTCCCGCTCAGTTCAGACCATTTATCAAACACACGATTAAAGTCGATATCAATAATCACATTACCCATATCGAAGATATACAGCATAAATTTTCCTCTTTGTTATTCACTAAATTTACTTTAATCATTATTCGTCCAACTGAACAGCCCTAATTGGTGATAATTCACGTTATTTTGTCAATTTATCGATTGAGCACTTAAACCAGAAAATCGCGGCCAACCTAACTATTTTCACTGCAAATACCATGACGGAACTATTTACCACGTTTATGCAGATTCATTACTACGGCAATAAATACGGAATAACCGAGCTAAATGCTCCCCAGCTGGGGTCAACGTTGCGTCCCGACGCTGCACGAGGGCAAATGTGGCATACGGTAATTTTTCGATTAAATCCAATGCGATATACCGCTGCTCAAAGAGGGGTTCATCCACCGTGTCTATCGACACAATGGTCAAAAAATCACTTTGTGCGACTAAACTTAAGCAACCAATTAAGGTTTCACAGGTCACACTGAAATCCATGGGCCGCTCCATCATGGAGAACACATCGGCGAGCTGCTTGTAATATGTGCCTTTTGGGGTTGGCATCGTCCAATCGCAGTCCACTAGCTCAGTGAGCGATTTCGCATGTCGTAAGGGGTGATCTTTGCGCATGATCACTTTGTACTCTTTTTGCATTAGCCGCTCAAAATTAAACTCTGCATCCAAGCTACCGGGGTAATAAGTGTTAATCGTGAAGTCCAGTTCTCCCTGTCTCAATTGCGTTAGCATCGTCAATAATTGCCCCTCCATAATACGTAATTTGATATTGGGATAGTCGCGATGAAATTGAGTCACCACTTTTGGCATTAATGAACGAGCAATACTGCCTGCAACACCGATATTCACCGTTCCACCAATCAACCCGATACGCTGTGAAATCTCTTCTTGCCCGACACGTAATTCTTCAAGTATTAAGCTCGCACGACGTAAAAAGCCCTCGCCGCATTCCGTTAAATAAATCCCTTGGTTACTGCGAATAAACAGTTTAGCCCCCAAGCTGCTCTCTAATTCACGAATAGATTTCGTCAATGCTGGTTGAGAAAGTTGTAAAAAACGGCTGGCAGCTCGAATACTGCCATGGCGGCTAATTTCGACGAATGCCCTGAGCTGATTTAATTTTATGGGTGGTGCCATATCAATACCCCGATAACTTTTAGTTATATAGCCAAAGATAATTGTATCTTTTTCACTCTAATTTGATTGTGTACAGTCAGGAAATAGAGAAACAAAAAATTAACATTTAGTAAATTAAACAATTTTTTATAAATTAAAATAAATAACGCAAATTAATATACTATTTTTTAAGACTAAACGAATTTTAATTTTAGTTCCTATGCACACCCCTATTTCAACATCCCTGTACTGACTTTTCTTGTGATAACTAAAAGAGATACAAAATGAATACTGACTTAAATAGCACCATCCAGCAGATGGCACAACAATTACAAGCATGGCGGCGTGATTTTCATCAATATGCAGAATCAGGTTGGTTTGAATTTCGTACAGCAACGCTGGTTACCGAAGAACTGCATCAGCTTGGCTACCAACTGCAATTAGGCAAAGAAGTTGTTAAAGCAGATGCGCGAATGGGGCTTCCCTCTGAAGAAAAATTAGCAGAACAAGAAAAAAGAGCGATTGAACAAGGCGCTTTAACTCAATGGCTACCCCACTTTTCAGGGGGATTCACGGGTATCGTTGCCACACTTGATACTGGTCGTCCAGGCCCAACACTGGCCTTTCGTGTCGATATGGATGCCCTTGATTTAAATGAAGAACATTCGTGCCAACACCGTCCACATAATGAAGGTTTTGCGTCCTGTAACCCACACATGATGCACGCGTGCGGCCACGATGGGCACACCGCCATTGGCCTTGGCCTTGCCCGTATTCTCAAGCAATATGAAGCGAAGCTGTCTGGCCGCATCAAAGTTATCTTTCAACCTGCTGAAGAAGGCACTCGTGGTGCTAAATCCATGATGGAAGCCGGTGTGGTTGATGATGTCGATTTCTTTGTGGCTATCCATATCGGTACAGGTGTGCCAAAAGGCGAAGTCGTCTGTGGCAGTAAAAACTTTTTAGCGACCACAAAGTTTGATGTGACCTATCAAGGTGTTGCAGCACATTCAGGTGCAAAACCTGAAGATGGCAAAAATGCGTTAATTGCCGCAGCTCATGCAACCTTAGGCCTATACGGTATCCCACGTCACAGTGAAGGAAGCTCACGAATTAATGTCGGCGTATTGCAAGCTGGTATCGGCCGCAATGTCATTCCCGATACGGCACTGCTAAAAGTTGAAACACGCGGAGAAACCAATGAAATCAACGAGTTTGTCTATGAAAAAGCGATGAATATCATTGAAGGTGCTGCAAAAATGCAAGATGTCGCCTTTGATATCAAACTGATGGGTGCGGCACAAAGCAGCCACCCTAGCACGCAATGGGTTGATTTTATTTGTGATTTAACAAAAAACCACCTTCCTGAGTTAACCTCTATCGTCAAAAACCGCCCACAAGCTGCAGGCTCGGAAGATGCGACCTATTTTATGGAACGCGTAAAAGCGCGTGGAGGCCAAGCCACTTACATGATTTTTGGCACACACCTTAGCGCAGGTCACCACAACGAGCGCTTTGATTTTGATGAAGACGTGATGACAACGGCAGTAAAAACACTGTCAACCATTGCCCTGCATCTCCCTGAATTCGGAGCTAAAAATGGATAAACAATTCACATCATTTATTGGTGATTATATTGAAAATCACCGCGCCCAGTTTACCGCGCTGAGCGACAATATTTGGGATCACCCTGAAACCCGCTTTGAAGAAACCTATTCTGCTAATTTACTTGCTGATGCGCTAGAGCAAGAGGGCTTCAACGTTGAAAGAGGGGTGGGTGATATTGAAACCGCGTTTATCGCCAGCTATGGCTCGGGTTCACCTGTCATTGCATTACTGGGTGAATATGACGCACTCGCAGGGTTAAGCCAACACGCGGCTTGCAGCGAACCAAACCCCTTAGTAGAAAACGGTAATGGTCACGGATGTGGTCATAACTTACTCGGAACCGCCGCATTATCGGCCGCTTTTGCCGTCAAAGCTTGGCTGAACGACAATAATTTATCCGGTACGGTACGGTTTTACGGCTGTCCAGGGGAAGAAGGCGGTTCAGGTAAAACATTCATGGTCAGAGAAGGTTTGTTTGATGATATTGATGCCGCCATTACATGGCACCCAGAGTCATTTAGTGGCGTCTTTAATGTACAATCCCTTGCTAACATTCAAACCGCTTTTCGCTTTAAAGGCATTGCTTCCCACGCAGCAAACTCCCCACACCTTGGCAGAAGCGCCCTTGATGCCGTCACATTGATGAATGTTGGCGTGCAGTTTTTACGCGAGCACATTATTCAAGAAGCTCGGATACACTATGCCGTCACCAACACAGGAGGCGCATCCCCAAATGTCGTACAAGCTGATGCAGAAGCCCTCTACCTTGTCCGCGCTCCACAACTAGATGAAGCACAAGATATTTACCAGCGTGTGATTAATATTGCGCAAGGGGCTGCCCTGATGACGGGAACGCAGCTAGAAGTGCGTTTTGATAAAGCATGCTCAAACTACGTGCCTAATCGGACGCTAGAACACGCCATGTTTAACCACATTACTGAATTTGGCATCCCTGAATATACCGATAAAGAACGTCAATTTGCTGAGCAAATTCACAATACATTGACGAAAGATGATTTACGTAATGCCAAGCTCAATGCTGCCCGCAGTGGCGGAGAAGAAGGTAAACGTTGGTGTGAAAGGCAGGGCAATAAAGTGCTCACGGATGAAGTGCTACCTTACGTTGAGTCCAAAGAGTTGATGTACGGCTCAACCGATGTGGGTGATGTCAGTTGGGTTGCCCCTACCGTGCAATGCTTTAGTCCCTGTTTTGCCTTTGGTACCGCACTGCATACATGGCAATTAGTGGCACAAGGGCGCACCTCTATTGCCCATAAAGGGATGCTGCTTGCGGGTAAAATCATGGCCTCCAGCGCCCTTGAGTTGTTCTTAAAACCCGATTTATTAGCACAAGCAAAAGCTGAATTTACGCAACAAAGACAAGTTACCCCTTATCAGTGCCCTATTCCCAAAGATATTAAGCCTTCAAAATTAAAATAAGCAGTTCCTTAATACTGGCGGGGTTTACCCGCCCATAAGTCATAACAATAACAATGAAGATAGACACAAGGAAACCCTATGAGCGACTCAACAACTGTGCACAAAAGCCCCGGGGCAATTTTTCGCTGGATAGAACGCGTGGGAAACAAAATCCCAAACCCGTTCATTTTGTTCGTTTATTTAATCGCCGTGCTGATGATTGCAACGGCAGTATTATCTTGGTTTGATTTATCCGTCAAAAACCCCGCCAATGACGAAATGGTCAGCGTCAAAAACTTATTAAGCGTGGAAGGGTTGCAATGGATTTTACCTAATATCGTTAAAAACTTTAGTAGCTTTGCCCCTCTCGGCGCCATTCTCGCATTAGTTATTGGGGCTGGCTTAGCTGAAAAAGTCGGTTTACTCCAAGCATTGATGTACAAAATGGCATCAGGTATTAATAAACGCTATGCCAGTTATATGGTGTTGTTTATCGCCTTTTTCAGCCATATTTCTTCAGATGCAGCGTTAGTTGTCATGCCTCCACTGGGAGCCTTGATTTTTATCGCAGTAGGTCGTCACCCTGTAGCTGGTCTATTAGCTGCAATTGCTGGGGTCGCCTCGGGTTTTACCGCAAACTTATTGATTGTCACCACCGATGTCCTGTTATCAGGGATCAGTACAGAAGCGGCAATGATGATTGACCCGAATCTACATGTCAGCGTGATCGATAACTGGTATTTTATGGCCACATCAGTGATTGTATTAACCATTGCAGGTGCGCTACTGACAGACAAATTTATAGAGCCCCGCTTACCCGTGTGGGAAGGCACGTCACATGACCGACTCGAAGAATTGACGCCAATTCAAAACCGTGGGTTATTGATGAGTGGCTTGTCTGCGTTAATCTTTATCGGTTTAGTTGCGCTCATGGTTGCCCCAGAAGGCGCACCACTGCGTGATCCAGTGACAGATACCGTGATCCCTTCGCCATTTATCAAGGGTATTGTTCCTGTCATTATTATTTTCTTTTTCGTCGTTTCCATTACCTATGGTGTATCAACCAAACAAATCAAAAAGCCAAATGATATTCCAGACTTATTAGTCGACCCAATGAAGAGCATGGCAGGTTTCATTGTGATGGTTTTCCCGCTTTCTCAGTTCGTTGCATTCTTTAACTGGAGCAATATGGGGAAATTCATGGCGATTGGTTTAACTGACTTGCTCGAAAACTTGGGAATGACGGGTGTGCCTGCATTTATCGGGTTAATGTTTTTATCTGCTTTCCTGTGTATGTTTATCGCCAGTGGCTCTGCCATTTGGTCAATACTGGCACCAATATTTGTGCCGATGTTTGTGCTACTTGGCTTTCACCCTGCTTTCGCACAGATTGTGTTCCGTATCGCTGACTCTGCTGTTTTACCCCTTGCGCCGATGTCACCGTTCCTTCCGCTCTTTTTAGGCTTTTTACAACGCTACTATAAAAATGCTCAGCTAGGGACCTACTATACCTTAATATTGCCGTATCCAATTGTATTCTTTATTGTTTGGATGCTATTACTGGTCGGTTGGTACTTTGCAGGCTTACCTATCGGGCCGGGGGTTTACCCGCAGCTCAATCCATAAAAAAAGGCGCCTTATAGGCGCCTTTTCACTGTCTAATTTATCTAAAATTAGTCATCTTTAGAACGGCTTGCACGACGGCGATCGTTCTCAGTCAGGTGACGTTTACGCAGACGGATAGACTGCGGAGTCACTTCAACTAATTCGTCATCATCAATAAACTCAAGCGCTTGTTCCAGAGTCATTTTAATTGGTGGTGACAGTGTTGTTGCTTCATCGGTACCTGACGCACGCATGTTAGTCAGTTTTTTACCGGTTAAGCAGTTAACGGTTAAGTCGTTAGAACGTGAGTGAATACCGATGATTTGGCCTTCATACACTTCAGCACCGTGACCTAAGAACAGTTTACCGCGATCTTGCAGGCTGTACAGTGCGTAAGCAACTGCTTTACCTTGACCGTTAGAGATCAGAACACCGTTTTGACGACCACCGATTTCGCCTGGGCGAACATCGTCGTAATGGCTGAATGTTGAGTACAGTAAGCCAGTACCTGAAGTCATTGTCATGAACTCAGTACGGAAGCCAATCAGACCACGGCTTGGGATGATGTAGTCAAGACGCACACGGCCTTTACCGTCTGGCATCATGTCACGCAGGTCGCCTTTACGCTCACCTAACGCTTTCATCACATCACCTTGGTTTTGTTCTTCAACGTCTAAAGTCACTTGTTCGAACGGCTCTTGTTTACGACCATCGATTTCACGAATGATAACTTTTGGACGAGATACAGCCAGCTCGAAGCCTTCACGACGCATGTTTTCGATCAGAACAGATAAGTGCAGCTCACCACGACCTGATACACGGAATGCGTCTGGGTCTTGAGTTTCTTCAACACGCAATGCAACGTTGTGAACCAGTTCTTTATTCAGGCGGTCAAGGATTTGACGTGAAGTCACGAATTTACCTTCTTTACCGCAGAATGGTGAGGTGTTAACACAATAGAACATGCTAACTGTTGGCTCATCAACTGCTAACGCAGGCAATGCTTCAACGCTACCCACCTGGCAGATAGTGTCAGAAATGTTCAGTTCACCCAAACCTGTCAGTGCAACGATATCGCCCGCTTCAGCTTGTTGTGAATCGATACGCTCTAAACCTAAGTGCGTTAATACTTTACCGATTTTACCGTTGCGAGTTTTACCTTCGCTATCGATAACAGTCACTTGTTGGTTAGGTTTAACTACACCGCGTTTAATACGGCCGATACCGATAACGCCTAAGTAGCTGTTGTAATCCAACTGCGAAACTTGCATTTGGAAAGGACCATCGACATCAACGGCTGGTGGCGCGACGTGCTCTACGATAGCTTCGTACAGCGGAGTCATATCTTCAGCCATTTCAGTGTGGTCAAGACCTGCGATACCGTTTAATGCAGATGCGTAAACGATAGGGAAATCGAGTTGCTCATCCGTTGCACCTAAGTTCACGAATAAGTCGAATACTTGGTCAACAACCCAATCAGGACGTGCGCCTGGGCGGTCAACTTTATTAATAACAACAATTGGACGTAAACCGTGGTCGAACGCTTTTTGCGTTACGAAACGTGTTTGTGGCATTGGGCCATCCATCGCATCAACAACCAGCAGAACGCAGTCAACCATAGACATTACGCGCTCAACCTCACCACCGAAATCGGCGTGGCCTGGGGTGTCTACGATATTGATGTGATAACCATTCCATTGGATTGCCGTATTTTTAGCAAGAATGGTAATACCGCGCTCTTTCTCCAAGTCGTTGGAGTCCATAACACGCTCATCGACAGTTTCACGTTCGCCGAACGTACCTGACTGTTGCAATAATTTACCAACCAGTGTTGTCTTGCCATGGTCAACGTGAGCGATGATGGCGATGTTTCTTAAGTTTTGAATTGACAAGGATTTTTACCGTTTAATTGACAGGAAAGGAATATGTTTTTTGCGGTATTCTAATTACCCAAACATACTTTCTACGTTAATTTGCTGTTATTTTACACGTTTTTCCGCACAAGTGGAATAAATGTGAAACCCATCACTGTATAAAAAGTTTTTAACGAAAAAACATTCAGTTGCGTAACAGTGCCAGATTCCCTCATAAAATAATGAGCATCATCTCTGCGAAACCACGAAGTGACAGAATAATACGCTAAAAACTTAATATTAGCAGCCCAAAAAAAGAACAAAAAATAGACTTTCTTTCTTAACCGCCATTTTTAATGTCTTTTTATGTTATTTAGATATATCTAAATTGACTGATTAGATATATCTAAATATAGTAGAGCCATAAAATAAATTCGATATATCTAAAGTTACAAACTAAGGAGTAACTATATGCTAATTAAATCTTGTCGTCATGTATATTATGCACGCCATGACGAAAATCAGCGCGGTCACCACGATGGCTGTTGCCATGGCGAAAGTCGTCACGGTCACAATGAACGTCGTCATGGCCATGATGAATGTTGCCACGGAGGCGAACGCCGCAGCCACGATGACCATTATTACGGTGATGACCGTCATGGGCACGGGCACGGCGAACGTTGCCATGGCAAAGGCCGTCATGGGCACGGGCACAGCGAGTGTTGCCACGGCGAAGGCCGTCATGGGCACGGGCACGGCGAACGCTGCCACGGTGAAGGCCGTCATGGACACGGGCACGGCGAACGCTGCCACGGTGAAGGCCGTCATGGACACGGCAATGAACGCCAAAAAGGTCGTGGTAGAGGCAAAGGCCTGCGTCGTTTATTCGACCACGGCGATCTTCACATTATGGTGCTTTCATTAGTTGCGAAAAAACCGAGCTATGGCTATGAAATTATTAAAGACATTCAAGAAGCCTCAAACGGCCTCTATATCCCAAGTCCGGGTGTTATTTATCCAACACTAACACTGTTGGAAGAACAAGGCTTTTTAGAGTCTCAAATTGTTGAGCGCAATCGCAAAAGTTTTACGATTACGCCGGAAGGCGCTACGCACTTAGCGCAGAATAAAGAAACGGAAGCGGTAATTGCTCGCAAGCTGGCAAAAGCACGTGATATGCAGCAAGGCAGTAATTTAGCAGAAGACATCGAAATGGCTGTCAGCCGTTTTAAAGCCCTGCTGCGCCATAAAATGGTTCTGAAACAACTGAATGAAGAACAAACGCGCCAAATCGCTTCCATCATCAATGATGCTGTGAAACAAATTGAAGAAGTAAATACATTATTAACCAACAGTGATGATGAATAACATCTCCTCTCGCGTTAAATAATGTCTGCCAATTCAGCTTTGGGCTTATTATTAAGCACAAAGCTGGCCTTTTTTCTCTATCCCCTGGCTTAGATGCACCAAAATAATGCAGCCCATTACAATATTGCACCATAACAGTGCAAATCACACCTATTTTTAACTCAATCGATTGACATTCCTTCGTAACAATCAGTATTTACTCTTCTTTTAAAAGTTGGCACGCTTTTCGCTTATAGTATTCATAGTGAGCGAGCAACGTGTATTAATGTGATTCATCACCGCCGCCACGCCAGACAAACCAACAAACGCAAAATATGATGCAATTTGTTGATTAGACCCGACCAGGAGAGCCGAGAATGTCCGCTGAACATGTTTTATCGTTAATTAAAGAGCACAATGTAAGATTTATTGATCTGCGTTTTACCGACACTAAAGGTAAAGAGCAACATATCACTATCCCTGCTCACCAAGTTGACGAAGACTTCTTTGAAGAAGGCCAGATGTTCGACGGTTCATCAATTGGTGGCTGGAAAGGCATCAACGAATCTGACATGGTACTGATGCCTGATGCATCTACCGCAATGTTAGACCCATTCTTTGCTGATGTGACCTTAATTATCCGTTGCGATATTTTAGAGCCGGGTACTATGCAAGGTTACGACAGAGACCCTCGTTCCATTTCCAAACGTGCGGAAGATTTCCTGCGTTCAAGTGGTATCGCTGACATCGTGTTATTTGGCCCAGAACCTGAATTCTTCGTTTTTGACGATATTCGTTTTGGTAACAACATGCACGGCAGCTACTATCATATCGATGATATCGAAGCAGCATGGAACACAGGCACAAAATACGAAGGCGGCAATAAAGGCCACCGTCCAGCAGTTAAAGGCGGTTACTTCCCAGTGCCACCGGTTGACTCATCACAAGACCTGCGTTCTGCAATGTGTACCACAATGGAAGAGATGGGCTTAGTTGTTGAAGCTCACCACCATGAAGTGGCAACCGCAGGCCAAAACGAAGTCGCTACCCGCTTTAATACCATGACCAAAAAAGCGGATGAAACTCAGATTTATAAATATGTCGTTCACAACGTTGCACATGCCTACGGCAAAACAGCGACCTTTATGCCGAAACCATTAGTGGGTGATAACGGTTCAGGTATGCACTGCCACATGTCTTTATCAAAAGATGGCGTGAACCTGTTTGCGGGCGACAAATACGGCGGTTTATCTGAAATGGCGCTGTACTACATCGGCGGTATCATTAAACACGCACGTGCACTGAACGCATTTACTAACCCAACAACTAACTCATACAAACGTTTAGTTCCGGGCTTTGAAGCACCCGTTATGCTGGCTTACTCAGCGCGTAACCGCTCTGCATCTATCCGTATCCCTGTGGTTGCAAGCACCAAAGCACGTCGTATTGAAGTGCGCTTCCCAGACCCAGCGGCTAACCCATACTTGGCGTTTGCTGCGCAGTTAATGGCGGGTCTTGATGGCATCATCAATAAGATCCACCCAGGTGATGCAATGGACAAAAACTTGTATGACTTACCACCAGAAGAAGCGAAAGAAATCCCGACTGTAGCAGGTTCTTTAGACGAAGCGCTGGCTGAGCTGGATAAAAATCGCGAGTTCTTAACCCGTGGTGGTGTGTTTACGAATGACGCTATCGATGCATATATTGAATTAACTCGTGCCGACATCCAACGTGTTCGTATGGCACCGCACCCTCTCGAATTTGAAATGTACTACAGTGTGTAACACGCCGTTCCACTGATAGTCTTTGTTGCCGTGAAGCACTTGCCCCATCTTTTGATGGGGCCTTTTCTCTCTACTGCACCAAAGAGGCAAAATCAAATATCGGTTGTTTGGTCTATCAGGTATAATGCACCAAAATAGTGCAGGAGCAACATTACATGAAAACCGAACATTTGCCAGCACCCGAACAAATTCTCGACTCCCTCATTAATAGCGTGCTTATTTTGGATTACGATTTGGTTATCCATTACGCCAATCATGCTGCATTGCAAATCCTAACCCAAAGCCAGCGCAAACTATACGGAACCCCTCTTCCACTGTTATTTAGCTATTGCTCGCTCAATGATGAATTGATGCTCAGTAGCTTAAAAGAAGGCCACAGTTTTACGGAAAACGAAGTCACGTTAGTGTTTAACAACCATTCCCATGTGATGTCCTTCAGCGCACAGCCATTTTCAGAACAATTTATTTTAGTCGAGTTATCACAACTCGATAGCCAGCGGCGCCTTAGCCAAGAGTTGGTGCAAAATGCACAACAGCTTGCTGCACGTGAACTTATTCGTGGACTCGCCCATGAAATCAAAAACCCATTAGGCGGTTTACGAGGCGCTGCGCAATTGTTGTCTAAGGCACTACCTGACCCGCAACTAAATGAATATACTCAAGTTATAATCGAACAAGCTGACCGTTTAAGGGCTTTAGTCGATAGATTACTGGGACCGCAATATCCGGGGCCCAAAACCCAGCAAAGCATCCACCATATAATGGAAAATGTCACTCGCTTGGTTTCCCTCGAAAAACCCGATAACGTCACATTGACTCGTGACTATGACCCGAGTTTGCCCGATTTAGAATATTACCCCGACCAAATTGAGCAAGTATTGTTGAACGTCACCCGTAACGCGCTGCAAGCCCTCGCCGATACGGGTGGTCATATCACGCTACGCACACGTACCGCATTTCAAGTCATGTTACAAGGAGAGCGTTATCGGTTAGCTGCGCGTATTGATATCGAAGATAACGGCCCAGGTATTCCATTGGCTATTCAAGATACGCTTTTCTACCCAATGGTAAGTGGACGACCTGATGGGACAGGACTTGGCCTGTCAATTGCGCGAAGTTTAGTGGATCAACACGCAGGAAAAATCGAGTTTACCAGTTGGCCGGGGCACACTGAGTTTTCTATTTATCTACCCATCAAAAAATAGGGGATAACCATGTCACAGGGAAAAATTTGGGTCGTAGATGACGACAGTTCCATTCGCTGGGTTCTAGAGCGGGCACTCAACAATGCAGAATTTGTCTGCACCTGTTTTGACAGTGCTGATGCGGTACTTGCTGCATTGGAAAACGCCCTCCCTGATGTTTTGTTATCCGATATTCGCATGCCCGGAACCAATGGTATTGAGCTACTCAATACCATTAAGCAATCACACCCCCTTTTACCGATCATCATTATGACGGCTCACTCAGACCTCGATGCTGCCGTAAATGCCTATCAGTCAGGTGCCTTTGATTACTTACCTAAACCGTTTGATATCGATGAAACCGTGGCATTGGTTGAACGAGCGTTAAATCATAGCCGTGAACAGAACCATACGGGACGCGAAACAAAGCAAAAAGCGCCGATTGTTTCATCCACCATGATTGGTGAAGCACCTGCAATGCAGGAGGTATACCGCATTATCGGCCGTTTATCTCGCTCATCAATTAGCGTACTGATTAACGGTGAATCAGGCACAGGGAAAGAGCTCGTTGCTCACGCTTTGCACCAACATAGCCCACGAGTTAACGAGCCCTTTATTGCCTTGAACATGGCGGCTATTCCAAAAGATCTCATCGAATCAGAACTTTTTGGCCATGAAAAAGGGGCGTTCACGGGGGCAACCCAAGTTCGCCAAGGGCGCTTTGAACAAGCCAACCGCGGCTCATTATTTTTAGATGAAATTGGCGATATGCCCCTTGATGTACAAACACGGTTATTGCGCGTGCTTGCTGAGGGGCAATTTTACCGTATTGGTGGCTATACCCCTGTAAAAGTGGATGTACGAATTATTGCCGCTACCCACCAAGATCTTGAAAAACGGGTCAAAGAAGGTTTATTCCGTGAGGATTTATTTCACCGATTAAACGTAATTCGAGTGCAACTCCCCCCATTGCGGGAACGCACGGAAGACATCCCACGCCTCGCACACTATTTTTTACAAAATACCGCAAAAGAGTTAGGGGTAGAAAGCAAGGTATTGCACCCAGATAGTGAAAAAATTCTGCAACGCTATTATTGGTCAGGAAATGTACGTCAATTGGAAAACGTCTGCCGCTGGCTGACTGTCATGGCGGCAAGCCAAGAAATTTTACCGCAAGATTTGCCCGATGATTTATTGGAAGAGCACCCGATACAAAAAACGGAAGTCAGCAAACCGACAGCCAATGAACCCGTCACTTTGCCAGTGCATCAAACCAACTCAGATGTACAATGGTTTGAATTATTGGAAAAGTGGGCTGATCATGCGTTATCCGCAGGTAAAGACGATTTATTAACACAAACAGTCCCACTATTAGAGCGCACTCTGCTTAACTGCGCACTGAAACATACTGATGGGCATAAACAAGAGGCGGCTCGCCTATTAGGCTGGGGGCGAAATACCCTAACCCGTAAATTAAAAGAACTCGGCATTGAATAAACCACAATAAAATTAAGTCACTTCACTTGATTTTGGTGATTATTTAAAAAGGCGTAGAGGAAAACTCTACGCCTTTTTATTAGTTAAAAATTAAAGTTATGGCCGAGTTATATTAAGGTTTCATATTAGAACAAATAAACACCCTCTATTTTAGATAATCCAGCTCCAACTTCATTCCTTATATTGAACATTGAAATAAGATATTCAATTTAATGCAATACATTAATGATTCCTTTCAACAAAACCACTCATCTTATTTAGCTCAGCGTAATTATTAAATCCCCCACGAACACATTATGCGTGAAATATAAAATGTAAATATCAATTTAAAATTAGTTTAAATATTTAATATTTATTTTCATTACAGCCTTAACAATAAAAAACATAAAAATTGAACTTTGAGAAACTTAGTTAAAAACCACCCAACCCATAATGTGAATACCAAACAAACCTCCCGTAAATATTAAAAACAAAATAATTAAACCTAAATTACTCGCATATTGTTTATTATAAAAATAAACGACAAAATACATACCAATTGAGAAAGGCGATATTTACCCCCCTCAATAACATCAAATAAAATATCTTTATTGGAGAGTCATAAATGAAAAAGAATATTATCGCAACGTTAATTGCGACGTCGTCTATTTTTGCTATTAATAATGTATTAGCCGCTGACGGTACTATCGAATTTACCGGTGAAATCACAGATCAAGCATGTGAACTGGCAACAGGCTCAGATGTATTTACAGTGAACTTAGGTAAAGTGTCAAAAACAACTTTACCAAGTACAGGAAGTACAGCTGCCGCGACTAAATTCACCATTAAATTAGAAAATTGCCCACAAACAGTCACAAGTGCAACCGTTAAGTTTGATGCTATTAGCTACGCAGGAGACAACAATGTGCTCCAGCTAACTGACCCTACGGCAAATACAACCGCTAAAAATGTCGGTATTCAAATTCAAGATGTAACCGGTGCAACCGTTCCACTGTTTGCTGAGTCTAGTGCTTATGCATTAAAACAAAATACAGTCAACAATTTGGATTTTACGGCGCGCTATATTGCGATGTCTGATGCGGTCGGTGTCGGTCAAGCAAATTCAACAGCAACGTTCACAATCAATTATAACTAATTGGACTTTAAGGTTTAAACGGACTTAAACCTTATTCCTGTATTACT
>NZ_JBSICC010000150.1:0-238 GCF_058245955.1 Providencia sp. UF-224
GCCCAGAGCTGGAGCTGCACCTGCAGCAATACCGGCAGTCATTGCAGGCGCCGGCGCTGCAAAAACTGGCGCGCTTCTACGTACCGGCCGAGGTGCGCAACCATTACCTGGCGCTGCAACAGGCGTGGCAAACGATGGAGCGGCAGATCCGCAACGGGCAGGCGATCGCCTATCGGGCGGAGGTCGCCGGCCATGTCAATCGCGTTGACCATTTCGTGTCCGCCCTGCAGCGCTATTC
>NZ_JBSICC010000151.1:0-233 GCF_058245955.1 Providencia sp. UF-224
GTGGATTGACATGAGCCGCTTGGCTATCCACCGTTTGGGTTTTGCTGAGGCGCCGTCCAAACGCATCATAGGTATAGTGCCAACAATCTCCTTTCGGCGTAAAACAGGCTGTCAGCTGGTTTTGCGTGTTCCACAGATAACTCCATTCTTTTGGTAGATATCCATGTTCATAAACAACCTTTTTCTCTAACCGTCCGTTGACATCGTAATGGTAAAGTTGATACCCCCTTGCC
>NZ_JBSICC010000152.1:0-233 GCF_058245955.1 Providencia sp. UF-224
ATTGCATCCATCACCCTTAGTGCCTCAAGCGTGAGCGCCCGATCTCTGGCCATCGCATCCCTCTGTCAGGAAATTTGAATATGCCGACCAGATTAACTGGCTAACAATCCGACGTCCAGATGCTTACCATTTGGATAATGAATTTAGAGAGCCGATTGCCATGATTACATGCAGAACAGCACAACAATGCGGGCAAGCTGACTTTGGTTGGCTGCAGGCTCGCTACACCTTTT
>NZ_JBSICC010000153.1:0-223 GCF_058245955.1 Providencia sp. UF-224
TTAAGCTCTAAATAGTTTGTGTTGTCACAAGGCGGCAAGTGGACGTTATTCCTAGGAACATACACAAGTATGTGACTTGGATAACAGAGCGCAGCCAACACAGTGACAGCGCAAAATATAACGAGATAAAAATTATAACTATTATCATTAAGCTCTAAATAGTTTGTGTTGTCACAAGGCGGCAAGTGGACGTTATTCCTAGGAACATACACAAGTATGTGAC
>NZ_JBSICC010000154.1:0-210 GCF_058245955.1 Providencia sp. UF-224
TGATGTGGATTATGTTGCAGTGATTGTAAGAAGTTTTCACTACCACGCCCCGCCCGTTGATGGGCGAGTAATCCGGTGGCGGTGTAGTGTATCGCTATATTGCAGGCGCGAGTTCTAAGTCAGGCACCACCATAAATAAAGCCCCCAAAACAGAACGTTATTACACCCTAGGCTATGCCCCGAATGGCAACAAAGCCGCCCAATGCCCGC
>NZ_JBSICC010000155.1:0-200 GCF_058245955.1 Providencia sp. UF-224
GGTCGTGCAGGATTTAAATCCTTCGGATTTAGCCTTCGGCCTGAACCTGCAACCAGCTTACCTGAGCACAACTTAGTGACTGAGCTTTACTTGATTTGGAGGATTTGCTGAGTATTTCGATTTGATGGTGGGTCGTGCAGGATTCGAACCTGCGACCAATTGATTAAAAGTCAACTGCTCTACCGACTGAGCTAACGACC
>NZ_JBSICC010000015.1:0-98556 GCF_058245955.1 Providencia sp. UF-224
GACGGGTGCAGGTTATCCCACAATGCGCGGCCTTCACGTAGAAATTCTGGGGAGAAAATCACGTTGGTGTAACCAAATTCTTCCCGTAAACGTGCGGTAAAACCAACAGGGATAGTCGATTTGACGATAATCGTCGCAGTTGGGTTAATTTCATTCACATCGTGAATGACCGATTCCACTGACTTGGTATTGAAATAGTTAGTTTTTGGGTCGTAGTCTGTCGGCGTCGCAACAATGACGTACTGTGCGCCTGTATAGGCTTCCACTTTATCTTCCGTAGCACGGAAATTCAGTGTTTTTTCCGTTAAAAACTGTTCAATCTCCGTATCAACAATCGGCGATTGGTGGTTGTTTAACATCGCCACTTTTTCAGGAATGATATCCACAGCGACCACTTCGTGATTCTGTGACAGTAACATGGCGTTAGATAGACCGACGTAGCCAGTCCCTGCGATTGCTATTTTCAAACTTGCCTCTCAAATTCGGCTAAGGATATTACAGGTTATTGATATTATTGGTGGTAATATGAACGATACCAATCAACAAACGCCTGAACACCCTGTTCAATAGAAACTTGCGGGCGATAGCCTATTACGTTAAATAGGTCTTCAGTATCTGCCCAAGTTGTGTATACATCTCCAGCTTGCATCGGTAAAAAGTTTTTAATTGCTTCTTTTCCAAGGGCTTTTTCCAATGCGGAAATAAACTCAATCAATTTTACAGGTTGCCCATTACCAATATTATAAATGCGATATGGCGCACTGCTTTGTGCTGGTGATGTCGAATGGTTGCTCAGGTCTGCCTGAGGGATTATATCGGAAATTCGGATCACCCCTTCAACAATATCATCAACAAACGTGAAATCACGGCTCAGATTGCCGTTATTATAAACATCAATAGGTTCACCCGCTAAAATGGCTTTGGTGAATTTGAATAGCGCCATATCAGGTCGACCCCACGGACCATACACGGTAAAAAACCGCAGACCCGTTGTCGGGAGCTGGTAGAGGTGTGAATAGGAGTGGGACATTAATTCATTAGCTTTTTTTGTCGCTGCGTATAATGAAATCGGGTGATCTGTCGGCATGTCAGTGGTAAATGGCGCGTTATCTGTCACCCCATAAACAGAACTGGAAGAGGCGTACACTAAATGCTTCACTTTGGCTTGGCGGCAGCCTTCAAGAATCGATAAATGCCCCGTTAAATTACTGTCTGCGTAAGCAAATGGGTTCTCTAGTGAGTAACGTACACCCGCTTGCGCAGCAAGGTGGATGACCCTATCGAACTGTTCCTGAGTACATAACACCCTGACCGTTTCACGATCTGTCAAATCAAGATGAATAAACCGGAACAGTGAGTACTGTTCTAATAAATGTAGGCGAGATTGTTTAAGCCCCTGATCGTAATAGGCATTTAGGTTATCAATCCCAACAACTTCATGCCCATTTTCCAATAAACGCTGACACAATCTAAAACCAATAAAACCCGCACTTCCCGTCACCAAGTATTTCATATTTATCGTCTTCTAGCGTTAAACCATCTACAAAGCTCAAAAGAGCGCCGAATTTCACAGAAAAATCAACTTCATTTAAGACAAAAAAAACAAAGAATGGTTTTATTATTAAAACAATAATGCATAAAAAAGTAGGGAATTTTAAGGAAGAGTTAAGATTTTAAGCATCGATATAAGAAAAGCCGCAAGCTTTTTAAAACTTACGGCTAATAATCATAACTTACTGAGCACCTTTTTTATCTGCCGCTTCCAATGTGCGGTAAACATAATTACGGTAGCTATCTAACAGTTTTTGGTCTTCGCAATCATTGAGTTTGCCATCACATAGATGGCGCATTTTAATATTTGCCTCATAGAATGGGGAAACTTTTAAGTTTGCTCTTTCTAATAAAATACCGCCCAAAAATGAAATATCCGTTAACGCGCCTGTTTTAATTGCGGTGCCTGATTTTAAATTATCCCGCAACGTAAATTGCGTTAAATACGCAGGTGATGAGAATGGCGAGTCATACTGATTTAAGCTAATACCGGGTTGGTGGTCACCAAAATATAAAAACATTAGCGGGCGGTCGCGCTTATCAATAAACTCAGCAAAATCTCGCATTGCCCCATCGGATGCGATAATTTTTTCCATATAATGGCTAAATTCACCCGCTGCATCTTGATGCTTAATTTTATCTTTTATACCGAAATCATCGCTATGTGTTTCTTTATAAGGCCCATGTTCATACATAGTTAAAGAGAAAATAAAGACGGGTTTATCCGTTTCTTTTGCTAAGATTTCTTTGACATATTTCAGCATGTCATCTGTGCTAATAGTCCATAAGTTATCTTGTAATTTACCTGGGTAACCTAGCTCCTGCGGCTGAATAATCCTGTCTACGCCTAATGTCTCATATGCATGGCCTGAATGATAAGCCCCTTTATTAAACGGAGTCAGCACAACGGTATAGTAACCATTCGCTTTCATTTCCTTAAATAAGCTATTTTTTAAATTGTCGACGATAAAGTAAAACACACCACTTTTTTGTGCCCCAAAATCGTCACTATTTAATCCAGTTAAGGCCGAAAACTCAGATAACCAAGTGCCGCCACCAAAAGTTTGGACTCGCATTTGGCTATGGGCAATAACGCCTTCATCTTGTTGGAACATAAATAAATTAGGGAGTTTTGTGCCTTCTGGTAGATCGTAAATATGTGGGTCAACCGTAGACTCTTGCAGTAATAAAACAATATCTGGCTTTTCTGACGAGGTGCTATTGTTTAATGAGACTGTCGATGCTTTTTCGATAAAGTAGTCAGCGGTGCCCGCAAACTCAGGAGATTGGTAACTGGCGTTTTTTGCGGACATAATGATATTAGTCACTGTCCCGCGGCCTTTTGGCAACGTTTGCGACCATCGGTCATAATAGTGAGAGCTCACAAAATTAGTTCCAAAATACCCCACAACAACCAGTAGCACACCTAAAATGCGTGAAACACGTGATTTGCTCGGCTTAATTAAACGCCAGCTAATGACACCATTAACCACCAGTAAAATGAATAGCCCAACTAACGCAACACCAGCTAACCAATAATGGCTTAACGTGCCCATATTGGATGTGTCTGTCATGATATTAATATCGGTAAAGAAAAGCTGTTCTTTGTAGTAATGGACTTTTAACTGATTTAGAAATTTTATGATAATAAACAGAGTGCTGGTGATGATAGCTGAAAATAACCAACGCGCGGTTAGTACCATTAAAATACCAAATAACACAGCATATACACTGAGCGATATGAGTGCAGGATAAATTACGCTACCTTTCTCAAACACCAAGAAAAGAGAGCCAATAAAGATCAATGCCAGATAAAAGCCTGCAAATAACTTTTTCTTCATCAGTTTTACCACAAGTTTAATATGAGAGGTTTGCTATGAGGTACCACTATAGCGGATCAAAACACTCAATTTATTCAACGAAAATGCCTTTATCTCGCAAATAGTGACCATCGCCTTTACGACGAGTAAAACCGCTTTTGTCAAAAAACTCAAGAATTTGTATGGCAAGTTTTCGCCCAATGCCTAATTCATTGCGAAAATCAGCAGCAAAAATAACGTCATTATCGAGACAATAACGATGGATCAGGGATGCGAAATAATTAATTTGCTCATGGCTATAATAACGGTCGCGGACAATCGCGGTGATCAACCCCATCTGCGCTGCTTTTTTGAGTACTCGGCGCATTGTCTCTTCTTCGTGACCGATTTCTATCGCTAAATCACGTACCCACCATGCTTCATTGCGAGTCAATAACGGGGAAATTTGTTGCCAAATCACTGCCTGCTGAGCATCAAAAATCAGCCCATGTTGTGGCATATGCAACCAACCACGAGTTTGCTTAATCGCCCCATCTTCAATCAAATCATTGATAAGTTTAAAAACTAACGCATCACTCATTGAAGGCAGTGCCATACGTTTTAAACGTGCTTTTCCAACACCTATCTGGTCGCTATGTACTTCGTTGAATTTTTCAAGGACTTGAATTAATCGGTCTTTCGCAGCTTGCGCTTTAAAAGCAGAGAGAACGCTATTACCAACATGCTCTGCATCTGTTTGCGTTAATACGTTTTCAAGTGCATCAACCGTTAACTGCCGAGCCCAACCATAGTCGTGTAGGTTCAGTTCACCTTGGGGGAGCTGCAATTTGAAATGCGTGAGCTCATCACTTTCTGTAGACAGTAAAGCTAACCAGTCTAAAAATTCGGGAAGGCGCTTTCCTCGGCGCGGAGAAGTTAAACGAATCACTCTCGCTCCCCCTAGTGTTTGGCGGGCACTAATATCACGAATAATCAATCGGTCATTATCGGCTAGCCATAATGGGGTATCTAAGATTAACTCGGCAAGAATGGGGGTTTCCCCGTGCTCAACCAATAAAGAAACTCGCCCAGTGATATGACTTGCGCCATGGTATAAATGAACAGGTTGCCAATGCTTAATCAGCGAATCACACTCCAGTTCAACAATTACGCGATTAGCAATAAATGCAGGTTGTTCAGCGAGCAACCAATCACCTCGGGTGATATCTTCTTTATCAATATCACCCGAAAGGTTTAATGCAACACGGTCACCTGCTTGTGCAAAATCCGCAGGTTGGTTCTGCCGGTGGATCCCTCTGATGCGAACTTGCTTATCTGCACCAGTCACCCATAACGAGCCGCCAACTTGTACTTGGCCAGCAAGAGCCGTTCCTGTCACAACAATCCCCGCGCCTTTAACATGAAAAACACGGTCAATGGCTAAACGAAAACGACGCTGTAAATTTTCATGTAATTCGCTTTGCTGATGTAGCTGCTGCAAGTATTGGCGTAATTCATCAATACCACGCCCATCTTGGGTTGACGTGATAAACAAAGCGGTATCAGTCCAACCTTGTCGAGACAGCTCCGCTTTAACCTCTTTAGCCACCTGCTCGATGCGTAAATCATCAACGCGGTCCGCTTTCGTTAAAATGGCCGTAATATCTTGGCAACCCGCAAGCCTTAAAATAGACAAGTGTTCAAGGGTTTGCGCCATCACGCCGTCATCACACGCCACCACGAGAAGCGCATGGTTGATCCCGCCAATTCCCGCCAACATGTTGGCTAAAAATTTTTCATGCCCTGGAACATCAATAAAACCAACTGCGCTGCCATCAAGTTGCGGCCAATACGCGTAGCCCAGATCGATGGTCATTCCGCGTTTTTTCTCTTCAGGAAGATGCGCGGTATTTACACCTGTAATGGCTTGAATAAGTGATGTTTTACCATGGTCAACATGGCCTGCGGTTGCAAAAATCATGAAAGTAAAACCTGTAATAATGCATGTTCATCATCGAGGCAGCGTAAATCTAGCCACAGTTTTCCATCTTTCATGCGCCCAATCACGGGTTGAGGCAACTGACGCCAATGAGACGCTAATTGTTCCAATACACCGCCTTTACCATTTAAGGGCGCAAAGGTAATCGCAAAGCTTGGCAACCTATCAATGGGTAATGAGCCACTGCCAATTTGTGACAAGCAAGGCTCAATTTCAACGATAAACTTGTCCCCATAAAATGCCTGCAAAGCCACTAACACATTGTCAGCGCTACGGCGGATTGTTTCAGGCTCACGGGTTAACCAGCGCAGTGTCGGTAAATCACTGGTCAGTTTTTCAGGGGTAAGATAAAGCGTTAATGTGGCTTCTAACGCCGCTAGGGTCATTTTGTCGACCCGTAACGCACGTTTTAGTGGGTGTTTTTGAATGGCATCAATCCATTTTTTCTTACCAAGAATGATCCCTGCTTGTGGACCACCAAGCAGTTTATCACCTGAGATAGACACTAAATCAATACCTTTGGACAGATAGGTATGTGGCATCGGCTCAGCTGGTAAACCATACTCTGTCATGTCAATCATCGAGCCACTGCCTAAATCAATGGCGGTGGGAAGTTGATATTTTTTGCCTAGCGCAGCTAACTCATGGCCTTCGACCTCTGCCGTGAAGCCTTCAATGCTATAATTGCTGGTGTGCACCTTCATTAATAATGCAGTGTGCTCATTAATCGCATTTTCATAATCACGTAAATGAGTACGGTTCGTTGTCCCCACTTCAACAAGTTGGCATCCCGCTTGGGACATCACATCAGGCACACGAAAAGCACCGCCAATTTCAACTAACTCGCCCCGAGAAACAATCACTTGCTGGCCATTTGCCACCGTTGCAAGCAACAGTAAAACCGCTGCGGCATTATTATTAACAATACATGCATCCTCTGCGCCCGTTAGTTCGCAGAGTAAATCAGCAATCGCGCGGTCACGGTGACCACGCATTGCACCATCCAGAGAATATTCTAATGTGACAGGTGAACTCATCACTTTGCTAACTGCGTCAATCGCAGTTTTGGACATCACCGCTCGCCCAAGATTGGTATGCAACACCGTTCCCGTTAGGTTAAAGACATTTTTTAATGCGCTTTGGCCTAATTCATCGTGGCGTTTTGCTAGCTCTTTTAGCCAGTCAGTGTGCCAATCAGGTAACTTCCCTTGCTGTGAGATACACTCTCGCGCTTGCTCCTGCATTTCACGCAAGCACGCAGTAACCCAGTGCAACCCTGACTGCTCAACCAATATTTGCACTTCATCAAGCTGTAATAACTTATCAACCGAAGGTAATTGCCGATATAACGCTAAGTTTGCTTCCACCATAATCGCAATTCTCTGTTACCGCTTATTTTTCGCCGGGAAAAAGGAACGGGTTAATGCTGCTACGAGCAAAACCTTCTTCTTCCATACGTGCATCAAGAATAATTGAGGCTAAGTCATCTGCAACGGCTTCTACTTTGGCTTCTTTTTCTTGGTAAAGGATTTTGAGGTAGCTGCCACAATCACCACAGCTTTCGGCTTTAACCGCCGCATTTTCATCATCGAGTGACCAGTAATTCAATTTACCTGTTTGTTCACAGTTGCTACATTTCACACGTACCATGTGCCACTCAGTTTCACATAAGTTACAGTGTAAATAGCGCAGGCCTTGTGATGTCCCGATTTGCACAATACTGGAAACTGGCATGCTGTTACAAACAGGGCAAAAGTGGCGATGATCACCATGCTCTGCGCGAGCTTTACCCGGAATGCTTGCTGCCATTTGAGCCCAATAAACAGAAAGCGCCGCCCAGATAAACATGGATTTATCCGCTGGAACTTTTTCAAACTCTTCGTTTAATAACGCGGATGCCATGGCTTCTAATTCATTTTCAGATGCTTTATCTAAATTTTCGAGTGCAGGACGGACGGATTCAGGCACGACAGGCATTAATTCAGCAATAATCGATTTTAATAATTTATGCCAATGCGTTGTACGAGGCAGCGTTTTAGCATCCAATGGTGAATGATTGGTGTTAACTGAACGCGCTAAAATGTCAGTCATATCAACATCTAATGGATTATCATACTGCGCATTATGCTGCGCTGTCGCGACTTCAGCAGCAAAATTAAGGTAATTTGCAAAAGGATGCTCACCAATACCAAGCTCTTTCAACCTTTCAGCTCGACGTTGATATAAGCTTTTTAAGTTAGGGAACAGTACTGGCGGAATAAAACCAATGCCTTTTTCTTTTAATCTTTCTTGTCCTAACTCTTCTTTAGGAACGATACGAATACCCATTGCATTCTCACTTTTCTATTTTCTGAACGATTTTTTTGCATATAGGGTAAGCCTATACACAAATTTATCATTCCTATTTTATGCCATCAGCGTAAATTGCTGCTATATAGTGCTCAGGATAAAACAAAAATGGCTAGGTCGCTACCTTGATGCCCCTGTATCAAGACCGCTGTTTGATCTGATAAGGGTTTTGTGAGCAGCGAGAGGAAAAATGCCGACAAATTTACCTTAAGAAAACAATAATTATGATGTGCAATCACAGATAAAAAGGCATTTTCACAGATGTAAATTACCCTATTTCAGGGTCATAAATTGCTGATTATGGCGGCCTTAACATAACCTATTATTGTTAAAACCTGTGAGGTTAATCACTTTTGACAATCTAAGAATAATGAATAAGCCAATAAGTACAGCTAAATAAAGTTTTTATTGGTAGTTTAAAAGAAAGAATGACGTAGATTCGTTGGAGCAAAAATCAACTTATATTTAAGAATGCGGATTAGATTACATAATAAATGATATTTTGAATCCAACAGCAATGTATATATTAAAATTGAAAATGGTAAATAGCTGAATAAATCTCCCTATTCCAAAGCTGCCCCGTAGCAATAAAAAGATTATCGTTAAATCTTCAGCAGATTATAATAGTAAACTCATTGGTGATAGCTATGAGCTTGTTCTTAAGTCTAGAGATATATTATCTATGGCATCAAAACATGATAGGCAGGTTGTTAAGAGATAGATTTTAAGTAATCTAAAACTTATTTAATTAAATATTTATATACGCGACCAATTTATTTTGGTCGCGTATTTTCAAGCATACTTAATTCTTTGATATTTAATTCATACCAAATAGTAGAAGCAAATATGATGAAGTTAATTTATGCTTTTAATAATTCTGGATAATACATCCGTTTCAGTGCTAATTCTAACCCTCTTACTTCCGCCAGCCCTTTTAAACGGCCAATCGCGGAATAACCTGGGTTTGTCACTTTTTTCAAGTCATCCAAAATTTGGTGACCATGGTCTGGCCGCATAGGGATCGGGGCTAAGCCCGCTTCATGCCGTTTTTGTTCTATCGCTAAAATTGCTTTAACGACTTCAAACATGTCGACATCACCCGCAATGTGGTTGCCTTCATGAAAAGTATTTGGATTTTCTTCTCTCACCGTTGAACGCAAATGCGTAAAGTGAATACGGTCACCAAATGTATTAATCATTTTCACAAGGTCGTTATCTGCGCGCACACCATATGAGCCTGTACACATGGTAAAACCATTATGGATGCTATCGCAGCTTTCTTTAATAAACTGCATGTCTTCAATCGTTGAAACAATACGTGGCAGACCTAAAATAGGGCGTGGAGGATCGTCAGGATGAATCGCTAATACGACATTTTCTTCTTCACAGACAGGAACGATTTTCTGCAAAAAATAACGCAAGTTTTCACGTAATTGGTTTTTATCAATATCATTATATATCGCTAAGCGTTCACGGAACTGGTCTAGAGTATAGCCTTCTTCAGCACCGGGTAACCCTGCAATAATCGTTTTAATTAGATTATCAATATCATCAGAGGACATTGCTGCATAATATTCCGCCGCCTCTTTCACTTCTTTTTCTGAATAACTCGCAGCGGCATTTTTACGTTTTAAGATATGAATTTCAAACGCCGCAAACGCGATATTATCAAAACGTAATGCTTTAGAACCATCAGGCAACGTATAACCAAGGTCGGTACGTGTCCAATCAAGAATTGGCATGAAGTTATAGCAAATTGTTTTAATTCCACACGATGCTAAGTTGCGAATACTTTGCTGGTAGTTCTGAATGTAAGTTTCAAAATCACCCTGCTGAGTTTTAATATCTTCGTGAACAGGAATACTTTCAACGACAGACCAAACTAAACCAGCTTCCTCTATGATAGCCTTACGCTTTAATATTTCCTCAACACTCCAAACGACACCGTTTGGAATATGATGGAGAGCAGAGACGATCCCTGTCGCCTCAGCTTGTCTTGCATCACTTAAAGAAACTGGGTCATTAGGTCCATACCAACGCCACGTATGCTCCATGAGTACATCTCCTTCGCTTATTCAAAAATAGTCTGATAAGGAATTGTTTCAAATAAATAACCATCAAAATTGGGGTCATCAAAATCCGAAAGCTGCATTAGAGTATTTTTGACATTCTCTAAGTGTTGCCACATCTCTTTTTTCGCCAATTCAGGGTCACGCTTTTGTAGTGCATTTAAAATATTTTCATGATCAATCAACCACTTCTTCCGGTAAGTCGTGTTATCGATATGCTCATGTAACTTATCCCACATAGGGCTATTTCGTCTGACAGACCAAATATCATCAATAATCTTTGCCATCATGTCGTTTTTGCTTGCGCGGGCAATTAACACGTGGAATTTATGATCATTTTCATCATCACTTTCATTCTGAGCGACCTTCATCCGCTCATCTTCAAGCAAAGCACGAATTTCTTGAATATCGGCTTTTGTTGCAGATAGCGCAGCACAAGCCGCAATCGCACTTTCAATCACTTGCCGTGCTTGCAAGATTTCAAAAGGGCCGTGATCGATGTTTTTCACTTCCTCAATCAGCGAATCTGGGTGATTAATCACATAAACGCCAGACCCCTTCTTGATAGATACCAATTTTTCAATTTCTAGCATGATGAGCGCTTCACGTACCAATGAGCGGCTAACATCATATTTTTTAGCGATCTCACGTTCTGGCATTAAACGACTTCCTATCGGATATTCACCAGAAGCAATGAGCTCTTTTAACTGCTGACCTAGGTACTGGTACGAGCGGTATTGAGTTTTCATATATATGTACAACGCGTTGTCGAATTAAATTTAGTTCTTCCATTGTAGATTATCGTCACTCTCGATAATGGTCAACCAATTTATCCATTATTTTGTGCGAATTAGTTAACCAATTTGTGATCACCTTCACTTATTGTCGGCTTTTTAGTCATTGTCTTTTAATTTTATGGTTGATAGAGTGAAAAAAAGCAAATTTGGTCAACCAATAAGAAAACCAGTTAGTCAGTTTATGGCAAATTTGGTTGATCAGTTGGTTAGCATGAATAGGGATATGGGCAAAAATGAAAATCGTAAACGCAGAAGTATTTGTATGTAGCCCCGGTCGTAACTTTGTCACATTAAAGATTACGACCGATGAAGGTGTGTATGGCCTTGGTGATGCGACCCTTAATGGTCGTGAACTACCCGTGGTTTCTTACCTAAGAGATCATTTATGCCCTCAGCTAATTGGTCGCGACCCACACAAAATTGAAGACATCTATCAATTTTTCTACAAGGGAGCTTACTGGCGTAGGGGCCCTGTTACCATGTCCGCCATTTCCGCTATCGATATGGCTCTATGGGATATCAAAGGGAAAATTGCTAATTTACCTGTATACCAATTACTCGGTGGTGCATCCCGTGAAGGCGTAATGGTGTATTGCCATACAACAGGTAAAGATATTCCTGAAGCATTAGATAACTACGCAAAATATAAAGAAAAAGGCTTTAAAGCTATCCGCGTACAATGCGGTATCCCTGGAATGGCAACGACATATGGTCAAAGCAAAGGCCAAAACCTTGCTTACGAGCCAGCAACCAAAGGTCATCACCCTGAAGAACAATTTTGGTCAACCGAAAAATACCTCGACTTCATGCCAAAACTGTTTGAAGCCGTTCGTGATAAATACGGTTTCAATGAACACCTTCTGCACGATGTACATCACCGCTTAACCCCGATTGAAGCAGCTCGGTTCGGTAAACGTATTGAAGATGCACGTTTATTTTGGATGGAAGACCCAACACCCGCGGAAAACCAATCCTGCTTTAGATTGATCCGCCAGCACACCGTCACCCCAATCGCCGTTGGCGAAGTTTTTAATAGTATTTGGGACTGCAAGCAACTCATCGAAGAACAGTTGATCGACTATATCCGCACTACTATTACCCATGCAGGTGGTATTACCGGTATGCGTCGAATTGCCGATTTTGCATCACTTTACCAAGTTAGAACAGGCTCACATGGCCCATCTGACTTGTCCCCTATTTGTCACGCTGCTGCACTGCACTTTGACCTATGGGTACCCAACTTTGGTGTACAAGAATTTATGGGGTACTCCGAAGAAATGCTTTCTGTCTTTACCCCAAATTGGACATTTAAAGACGGTTACATGCACCCAAGTGATAAGCCCGGTTTAGGTATCGATTTTGATGAAAAACTGGCAGCGAAATACCCGTACAACCCAGCATACCTCCCTGTTGCGCGTCTCGAAGACGGCACTTTATGGAATTGGTAATTTTTAGATAATTCGGAGTTAAACATGAAAGCTGTAGTGATAAAAGAACCGAACACCTTATTAATTGAAGAGCGTGCGATCCCAGAACCTACTGAAAATCAGGTACGAATCAAAGTTCGCTTAGCTGGTATCTGTGGTTCTGACAGCCATATCTACCGCGGTCATAATCCATTTGCAAAATACCCTCGTGTCATCGGTCATGAATTTTTTGGTGTGATTGAAAAAGTCGGTAGCGGTGTGGATAGCAAACGTATCGGTGAACGCGTCTCTATTGACCCAGTGCTCAGTTGTGGCCATTGTTACCCTTGCTCAATTGGTAAACCAAATGTCTGTGAAACCTTAGAAGTCTTAGGCGTTCATACTGATGGTGGCTTTACTGAATATGTCACGGTACCTGCTGCCAATGCGTATACCATCCCTGATTCAATCAGTGATGAGTGTGCTGTCACTGTTGAGCCTTACTCTATCGCCGCCAACGTCACTTCACATGTTCATCCAACCAAAGATGATGTCGCCTTAGTGTATGGCGCAGGCACAATTGGACTAACATGCGCACAAGTTTTAAAAGGTGTGTACCAAGTCAAAACCTTAATTGTGGTTGACCGCGTTGCTGAGCGATTAGCCAGAGCGACAGCTTGTGGGGCAGATATCGTGATTGATAACTCGCAAACGCCACTTCCTGAACAACTCAAGGCTTTAAACCTACGCCCAACGGTTGTGTTAGATGCCGCTTGCCACCCTGCTATTTTACAAGAAGCGATTTTGATTGCTTCTCCAGCGGCGAGAGTATCTATTATGGGATTCTCGAGCGAGCCAAGTTCCGTGACACAACAGAGCATTACCAGTAAAGAGATTTCCCTATTCTCTTCACGCCTAAATGCGAAAAAATTCCCAGAGGTGATTAGCTGGATTGAGTCTAATAAGATTGACCCAACCAAAATCTTAACCCATCAGTTTCCATTCACTGAGGCACAAGACGCAATTTTGACCTTTGAGAAAGACCAAAAAACCTGCTGTAAAATTCTTTTAACCTTTTAATTTTATTACAAAAAAATAATTATTTTAAATACTACCCGACGTGATTAATAGGATAATAATATGAATACTCAGTCGATAGACCAATCAGGGAAAGTCGAACGTAGCTCTGGGGACCTCACCAAAGCTGCTGTTTCTGGTTGGCTTGGAACCGCCCTCGAATTTATGGATTTTCAGCTTTACTCGCTAGGCGCAGCACTTGTTTTCCACGAAATTTTCTTTCCCGAGCAATCGGCTTCAATGGCATTAATTCTTGCGATGGGTACTTATGGTGCAGGCTATGTGGCTCGTATTGTAGGTGCGGTATTCTTTGGTCAGATGGGTGACAGAATCGGTCGTAAAAAAGTGTTATTCATTACCATCACTATGATGGGGGTGTGTACCACCTTAATTGGCGTATTACCAACTTATGCACAAGTAGGTATCCTTGCGCCACTACTGTTAGTTCTCTTGCGAATTGTTCAAGGCTTAGGTGCTGGTGCCGAAATTTCAGGTGCAGGAACCATGCTCGCTGAATATGCACCAAAAGGCCGCCGCGGTATTGTCGCTTCACTGGTTGGTTTGGGAACAAACTGCGGTACACTGAGCGCAACGGCTATCTGGGCATTCATGTTCTTCTGGTTAGACAAAGAAGACTTACTGGCTTGGGGCTGGCGTGTACCATTCTTAGCAAGCTTTGTTGTGATGCTGTTTGCTGTCTGGCTGCGACTGAACCTCAAAGAAAGCCCAGTGTTTGAGAAAGTACAAAATGCGGAAGAGCAAGAAACTCAAGCTGCGGTTCAAGCTCCGCCAAAAGAAAGTTTCTTTGCGATGTTCAAAACGAAAGCATTTTGGCTGGCAACAGGTATTCGTTTTGGTCAAGCAGGTAACTCAGGGCTTATCCAAACATTCCTTGCGGGTTATTTAGTTCAAAGTCTATTATTCGATAAAAGCATTCCAACTGATGCGATCATGATCAGCTCCGTTGTCGGGTTCCTCACCATCCCTGTGATTGGCCTGCTATCGGATAAATTTGGTCGCCGTATTCCTTATATTATCCTTAGCTTATCCGCGATGCTGCTCGCCTACCCGATGCTTTCTGTCATCGTTAACGGGGCCAACAGTGTCAGCTTAATCACCATTTGTATTATTATTGTTCACAACTGTTCAGTTCTCGGATTATTTGCGCTTGAAAATATTACGATGGCTGAAATGTTCAACTCACGTAACCGCTTTACTGGCATGGCTGTCGCGAAAGAAATTGGTGGGTTAATTGCATCCGGCTTAGGCCCTGTACTTGCAGGTATCTTCTGTAGTATTACAGGAAGTTGGTGGCCGATCGCTATCATGATCGTTATCTACTCAGCTATCTCATTAATTACCGCCATCATCATGCCTGAAGTAAAAGACCGTGACTTAACCAGCCCACTGGATGCGGTTGAAGAAGTTGAGCAACAAAAAAGTAAAGGTAAGGCCAAATATGCAACTGTCAATCAATAACCTAAATCAACTCCCTGCGACTATCAAAGTGCCTAACTACGATAGAAATCAGGTTAACGTTAAAATGCTTCACTTGGGTTTCGGCGCGTTTCACCGCGCCCATCAAGCCATCTTTGCAGATATTTTAGCGGCGGATCACCAAAGTGATTGGGGATTTTGTGAAGTTAACTTAGTGGGTGGCGAGCAGCAAATCGAAGATTTACTGGCTCAAGACTGTTTGTATAACGTTGTTGAAATGCAAGGTGATAACTGGCAAACCCGTACCGTTGGCGTCGTTAAAGAGGCTCTACACCCAACCATTCACGGTATTGAGGCTGTTATCAATCGAATGTTAGACCCAAATATTGCTATCGTTTCAATGACGGTCACCGAAAAAGGGTACTGCTACGTTCCATCAACTGGGTCGATTGATTTTGATAACCCCGCCATTGCACATGATTTAGTGTCCCCTGAAGCACCTAAATCATTGCCTGGCGTGATTGTTGAAGCGCTTCGTCGCCGCAAAGTATTAGGGTTAGCACCATTTACCGTGATGTCCTGCGACAATATGCCCGAAAATGGGCATATTACAAAAAATGTTATCCTTGCGATGGCGGCAAAGCGTGACCCAGCGTTAGCCAAATGGATTGAAGATAATGTGACGTTCCCTTCAACCATGGTAGATAGAATTGTGCCTGCAATGACCCCAGAAACCGCAGAGAAAATTCAATCTCAGCTCGGTTCTGTTGTCGATAAAGTCGCGATTGCCTGTGAGCCTTTTAAGCAATGGGTGGTAGAGGATAACTTTGTTGCAGGCCGCCCAGAATGGGAAAAAGCGGGAGCTCAGTTAGTCACGGATGTTATCCCATTTGAAGAAATGAAACTGCGCATGTTAAACGGCAGCCACTCATTCCTTGCTTACTTGGGATACTTAGCAGGCTATCAGTACATTAATGAATGTATGCAAGACAGTGCTTATGAAAAAGCGGCTTACCACTTGATGGTGAATGAGCAAGCATCGACACTTTCCATTAAAAATGTCGATTTACCTCAGTATGCGAACGCGTTAATTGAACGCTTCAAAAATACGGGGCTCAAACACCGCACATGGCAAATTGCGATGGATGGAACCCTAAAACTATCTCAACGTTTGTTGGATTCGATTCAAATTCATCTGAAAAATGGTCAATCATTTGATTATTTAGCATTAGCCGTTGCAGGGTGGATGCGATATGTCAGTGGGAAAGACGATCAGGGTGCAGATATTCAAGTAAGTGATCCACAGGCCACTAAACTGGCTGAACTGGTGGCGCAAAGTCAGGATGATGAAAACCGCGTTAACGCATTGCTTTCACTGGAAAGTTTGTTTACCCAAGAGTTGGTCAACAACCCGTTATTCACTGAAAAAGTGACTGCGTTTTATCTGTCACTGCGTGATAACGGTGCGAAAAAAACCATTGAAGCATTAAACCGCGAACATTCGCTGTAATTATTTGTTCATAAGCGTCGTTAACTCTCAAACCTGATACTCTGCGTATCAGGTTTTTTTATTATTTCTCAAATAATGCATATACTCACCATCACTATCTATTTTGATGAGCGGCAAAATAACCATGTCATTATTCCAATTTGAAGCCAACTCCCATACGCCCTTTTTCCTCTTACTGGCCTTTATTGGCGGGTTTGTGGATGCGTGCTCTTTCGTTATTTTCGAGGTTTTCACCGGGCATCTGACAGGGAACAGTATTTTAAGCATGGTGTACCTCGCCAAGTTGGATTGGCCAATGCTACTGCTTTCTGCGGTTTCTATCTGCGGCTTTTTTCTAGGAACTTGCTTTGGCTCATGGCAACGGTTAAAAAATAATTCACTGCGTGATTACCGTTTTCTGATTGGTTTATCACTTTTATTATTTACTGGGGTGTTTACGCTCTATTTCTTCGCCCATGCCTTATATTCAGACAATATCGTCATATTTATCATTAGTTTATCCATGGGGCTACAAAATGGCTTTTTTAACAAGGCCGGCTCGGTAGGTATTCACTCAACCTATGTCACAGGGATGACGACATCCTGCATCAATGCCTTTTTAAAAAACGTGCAAGGTGATAGCAGCAAAAAAGTATTATTCCTCGCCGTGTTATCTTTTGTTTTAGGAGGATTAACGGGCGGGGTGTTATCGGTCAATTACCAATTCCTCGGTTTTTCTTTTGTGTTGATACTGTTGGCACTGGCTTTTGTCTATAGCCTAACCATAACCGATTAATAGATAAAAAAAAGCCCACAATTGTGGGCTTTTTAAACAGAAAAGATAAAACTTAGTTTTTCTCTTGCTGTTGTTTTTCTTGCTTTTCTTTTTCAAGAAGTTGGCGGTACCACAGTGGATGGTGCTTTCTTGCCCAACCACGGGTCACCCAACCTTCGACCATCGCACGAACCGAGCCTTTCACCCAAATCGCCGCGTAAGCGTGAACCACAATCATAATGATCAGCGCAATCGCAGAGAGTGAGTGGATCAGAATCGCTGCACGATAAACAGGGATTGGGAAGTATTCAGCAAAATAGGGGCGCCACATAATGACACCAGTGACCACCAGCGCCAATAAGCAGATAGTGACTACCCAATACACCCCTTTCTGACCGAGGTTATATTGGCCTACATCGCCCGCTTCTTCATTTTTCAGCACTTTACCGATATTTTTTGCCCACTTGATATCTTCTTTATTAATGAAGTTATGGTGGAAATAACGGAAGAACATGAAGACGAACAGCAAGAACATCGCCGTACCCACGAATGGATGCAAAATACGCGACAGCTGTGGCGTGCCTAAAATGTTCATGAACCAGTTTAGCGATGGGAAGAAAAACCCTAACCCACTGATTGCAGTGAACAAGAAGCAAATCACAACCGCCCAGTGATTGATCCTTTCAATCGGCTTATGACGGATAATTTTGTCGTTATCATCTGGTATCATTTCTGATCCTCCCCTTCTTTTGATTTGGAAGTGTCATCAGATGACATTACGTTATGCAAATCTTCTAACGCTTCTTCTTCATCTTTTTTGGAGACGCGGTTTGGACCAATACCCACATAGTGGAAAATGGCCGCTGCAAATGTTGCAGCAAAACCAACCGCAGCTAACGGCTTCCAGATACCTTTCCAGAAAGTGACTGTTGGGCTGATTGTCGGGTTTTCCGGCAGTCCGTGATACAACTGAGGTTTATCTGCGTGGTGCAAGACGTACATCACGTGCGTACCACCAACACCCGCAGGGTCGTATAAACCTGCATTTGCATAACCACGAGTTTTCAGCTCTTCAACACGCTCACCCGCCATGCCAATCATGTCTTCTTTGGTACCGAAGTGAATAGCACCCGTTGGGCATGTTTTCACACACGCAGGTTCTTGACCCACTTCAACACGGTCAACACACAACGTACATTTGTATGCACGGTTATCTTCTGGATTGATACGTGGTACATCAAACGGGCAACCCGCGATGCAGTAACCACAACCAATACAGTGCTCTGATTGGAAATCAACGATACCGTTTTTGTACTGAACAATCGCGCCTTCTGAAGGACACGCCTTCAAACAACCCGGGTCAGCACAGTGCATACAACCATCTTTACGAATTAGCCACTCGAATTTATCGTTCTCTTCAACTTCAGAGAAACGCATTACCGTCCATGACTTCGCGGTTAAATCCGTTGGGTTGTCATACACCCCAACGTTGGTGCCGATTTTGTCACGGATATCGTTCCATTCGGAACACGCGACCTGACACGCTTTACAGCCGATACAGGTCGTGACGTCGATAAGCTTTGCGACTTCTTCCTTATAATCCCGCACCTGAGGCGCGGGAGTCAGGGAATTGGTGGCAGAGCGACGAATAATGTCCTGAGATTGCATTGACATAATTTATCTCCTTACACCTTTTCCACGTTAACAAGGAATGATTTAAATTCCGGCGTTTGTGTATTCGCATCACCCACATACGGTGTTAGGGTGTTCGCAATAAAGCCTTTCACGGCCAAACCTTCAAAGCCCCAGTGAATTGGAATACCGATGGTATCGATATCTTTCCCAGCCACTTTCAGCGTATGAATACGTTTGGTGACCACCGCTTTCGCTTTGATGTAGCCACGTTTAGAGCTCACTTTCACCGTATCACCTTGCTCAATGCCTTTTTCTTTCGCCAAGCGCTCACCAATTTCGATAAACTGCTGTGGCTGAATGATGGCATTCAACAGGGCGTGTTTTGTCCAATAGTGGAAGTGTTCTGTTAAGCGATAAGTCGTTCCCACATAAGGGAATTCGGTCGCTTTACCCATTTGTGCCCAGTCGTCTTTAAACACACGAGCCGCAGGGTTAGATACCACATTTGGATGCAGTGGGTTGGTATCCAACGGCGTTTCGATAGGTTCGTAGTGCTCTGGGAATGGGCCTTCGGCCATTTTATCCAGTGCGAACAGACGTCCCATACCTTCAGGCTGCATGATAAACGGACCAACACCACTTCCTGGAGGCGCATTGCTATAGTCAGGAATATCCATCCCTGTCCATTTGCTGCCATCCCACTCAAGGATTTGACGTTTCGGATCCCACGGTTTACCCATTGGGTCTGCCGATGCACGGTTATAAATGACGCGACGGTTTAGAGGCCATGCCCATGCCCAACCTAATGTGTTACCCAGACCTGTTGGGTCAGAGTTATCACGGTTAGCCATTTGGTTACCTTTCGGTGTCCAGCTACCGGCAAAAATCCAGCAACCACTCGCCGTTGAACCATCGTCACGCAACTGGGCAAACGAGCTCAGCAATTCACCTTTCTTCACAATGACGTTGCCGTCAGCGTCTTTCAGGTCAACTAGTGCGTAACCATTGTTTTCACGTGCCACTTCTTCCGGTGTTGGGTTATCACTATCTAAGTAATCCCATGTCATGCTCAGTACTTGTTCAGGTACTGCGCCACCTTCTTTTTCATACATTTGGCGTAAACGGTGGAAAATACCCGACAGGATTTCACCATCACTGATGGCTTCACCCGGTGCATCTGCACCTTTCCAGTGCCACTGTAACCAGCGCGCTGAGTTAACAATCGAACCATTTTCTTCCGCGAAACAACATGAAGGCAGGCGGAATACTGTCGTTTGAATTTCCGCTGGGTTCACATCGTTCATTTCGCCGTGGTTTTGCCAGAAGTTCGAGGTTTCCGTATTCAATGGATCAACGGTAATCAAGAATTTCAGTTTTGACAGTGACTTAACCACTTTGTTTTTGTTCGGGAATGATGCTAACGGGTTAAAGCCTTGGCAGATATAGCCATTCACTTCGCCCTTATCCATCATCTCGAAATAACGCAGTACGTCGTAGCCTTGGTCCCACTTCGGCAGGTAATCAAAGCCCCAATTATTTTCTTTCTGCGCTTTATCACCGTAGAACGTTTTCATCATACTGACGAAAAATTTCGGGTAGTTGCCCCAGTAGTTCACTTGGCCTGCAACTGTTGCTTTTGGTGTATTTGCTGCTAAATAGGTTTCTAACGTGGTTTGTTTTTCTGACGGTAATGTCATATAACCTGGCAGGCTTTGTGACAATAAACCTAAGTCAGTTAAACCTTGAATGTTCGAGTGACCGCGCAGTGCGTTAACACCACCACCTAACATCCCCATGTTACCTAACAGCAATTGGATCATCGCCATCGTACGGATGTTTTGCGCACCCACCGTATGTTGAGTCCAACCTAACGCATATAAGAACGACGTTGTTTTATCTTTTACGCTGGTTTCTGCAAGGTATTCACAGACTTGTAAGAAATCTTTGATTGGCGTACCGCAGATATTATTCACCACTTCTGGCGTATAACGGCTAACGTGTTCTTTTAATAAGTTCAGTACACAACGTGGGTGTTTCAGAGTTGGATCGCGCAGCGCAAGGCCGTTTTCGTCCATCTCATAGTTCCACGTGGTTTTATCGTATTGGCGTTTTTCTTCATCATAGCCTGTGAACAGGCCATCATCGAAACCAAAGTCTTCACGGATAACTAAACTCGCATTGGTATACGCTTCCACGTATTCACGCTGAATTTTTTCATTATCCAGTAAGTATTTGATAACACCTGATAAGAACGCAATATCAGTACCAGAACGGATAGGCGTGTAGAAATCCGCCACTGCCGCAGTACGGGTAAAGCGTGGGTCAATTACGATTAGTTTGGCTTTGTTATGGATTTTAGCTTCCATCGCCCAGCGGAAACCGACTGGATGCGCTTCTGCCGCATTACCACCCATAACAACGATTAGGTTTGCATTTTTAATGTCAACCCAATGGTTGGTCATCGCACCGCGACCAAATGTTGGAGCAAGACTTGCTACCGTTGGTCCGTGTCAGACACGCGCTTGGTTATCAACGGCAAGCATGCCGAGAGCGCGGGTGAATTTTTGTGTTACAAAGCCTGTCTCATTGCTTCCAGCTGATGCACACAACATACCGGTGGTTAGCCAACGGTTAACTGTGACACCCTCTTTATTTTTTTCAATGAAGTTCGCATCGCGGTCTTCTTTCATCAACTTAGCGATACGATCAAATGCGTCGTTCCACGTGATACGTTTCCACTCATTGGTACCCGGCTCACGCACTTCTGGGTATTTTAAGCGGCTTTCACTGTGGATGAAATCGATAAGTCCAGCACCTTTCGGACAAAGTGCACCACGGTTTACCGGATGATCCGGGTCCCCTTCAATATGGAAAATGCTCTCTTTCGCATTTTTCGCGCCATCACCGAGGCTGTACATTAACAGCCCACAGCCGACAGAACAGTAGGTACAGGTATTTCTGGTTTCCTTCGCACGCAGTAATTTATACTGGCGCGTTGACGCTAATGCGGTTGCAGGTGCAAAACCTAACGCCGCTGCCGTCGTACCTGCCATACCGCCAGCGCAGATCTTAAAGAACTGCCTTCTGCTGACTTGCATGGGGATCTCCTCATTTACATTGCTCATGTTTACCTAACGTCAATCGCGATAATCAGGTAAACTGTTTTTATTCAACGTCTTCCTTACGTACCCAGGTTCATTGCCCGGCAAATGGTGTAAATTCTTTTTACCCATAATTAATATTATGTATCATTAATGCTAGGAATTCATCTAATGTATGAAACAAATACTACAAATGACTCCAAAATTACCCAAATGATTGGCTTAAATAGCACAATCGTGCAACAAAAAGGTAACCTCAACGCGCCAGTAAAAGATTACGTTGCAGAAGAATATCCTGTTGCATTAGTGTTCAATGGCATATCCCATGTGGTAATGATGGCAACCCCAAAAGATCTTGAGGATTTTGCTGTCGGGTTTTCGCTTTCCGAGGGAATAATACAGTCCAGTGATGAAATTCGCGGAATTGATATCGTTGAAGGCTGCAATCGGGGAATTGAAGTTCACGTGGAATTATCCAGCCGCCGCTTCATGGAACTCAAAGAACGTCGCCGTAACTTAGCGGGTCGTACGGGCTGTGGGATTTGTGGTACAGAGCAACTTGATGAAATTTTTAAACCTATCGCACCACTGCCTTTTACCCAAACTTTTTCTTTGTCGCATCTCGATAATGCCCTGCATGAACTGAAAAAAGTGCAAGAAATTGGCGCCCTGACAGGTTGCACCCATGCCGCTGCATGGATATCCCCAGAAGGCCAATTAGTGGGTGGATGTGAAGATGTAGGCCGCCATGTCGCCCTTGATAAACTTTTGGGGATGAAAAGCCGCCATCAATGGCAACAGGGGGCTGTGTTAGTTTCCAGCCGAGCCAGTTATGAAATGGTGCAGAAAGCCGCTAGCTGCGGCGCAGAAATTCTGTTTGCCGTTTCCGCTGCTACCGCACTGGCTATTGAGGTTGCTGAAAAAGCCAATCTAACGCTAGTTGGCTTTTGCCGCCAAGGTAAAGCCACGGTATTTACCCATGGTAGCCGTATTACGGATTAACGTGTTGAGCCTGAAAGTGAATGCAGCATCCACAGATTAGGCTCGATATACTCACCTTGCTGGCGTTCCACATCAATAATAACTGGCACTAATGCATTAGGGACAATGTATTTGCCTGACTGCGGAAAACGCATTCCTGTCCACGCTTCCCAATTGATAATTGCACTTTTGATCACCATCGAACGATAAACTGGCCCTAAAACAGTCGCTCCTAATCGCCAATGTGTACGGATCCACGGGTCAAAAGGCTCCCCCTGCGCATTTTTCCACGTACAGTATGAGTCAAAATCCTGTAATGGGTATCGGTGCTTCAAAGTTGGACGAACAGGAACGATAATCGCTTTTGCCCCGTAGGCTTTTGCGGCATGTTTTAATGCATTGATCAATAAATCAGGGATTTGATGGCCTCGATATTGTGGGTCGACGGTCACGGATAACGCAGAAATATACGATTCACCGCCGCATTGATTTTCCATCGCAAAGTTGAAGATATCATCCCATCCCATCTCTGCCAGCTTAGTGAAATCATCATCTACCCATAAAAATGGCACGGAACGAATAATGCCAATCACTTTTTCCTCGTCATTGTCATTCACTGTGGCAATAAATTGAAACTGGCTATTTGGCTCATTATCAAGCCTTTCCCAATATTCATCACTCACGGCGGACTCGTTCATAAACTGAGGCCACAGTTTATCGAGAAATTGCTCACACTCATCAAGAAGATCAGGGCGTTGGGCGTAGCTAGAGATGTTAATTAACATTTTTCTGCTCATCCGTTTTTATAGATTATTTCATTAAGCGATATACTATAGGAAAAAAACAAGGGAAGGATTAATAGCAGATTAAGGCACTCATATTCGAACTTGGCCTCAATAAACAGTGCATACACTAAATTTCAGCTAATACACTGGATGACAATATTGATTTACTAAACACCTGAATTCATTTAAATACAGAGAAGTATTAAATCACGGCAGTTATTCAGACTGCAAAGAGACCTTAATTAAAATGTTTTTGCTGGGTTCCCCTTGCCATGATTTGGCCTGCAACGGAATGATCCCTTCATAAACACTATTTTCTAATACAAGGTGTGGGTTATCTTTAGGAAAATACTCCAATACCAGCCGAGAGAATTTATTCTGGGAAGAACATGAAGCAGCCGTATTCATTGAGTTCGTAGCGCACTCTGTTTGGCGAGAAGCTCTGAAATTAACCAGGACTTCATCACCAAATGAATTCTTTAACAGCCCCTTTACCTGTGAGTATGCTTTTTCAAACCAGACCAAAGATAGTGGTCCCTGCCCGCGGTATAACGCAACAAACCCGTAATAATCATTGCCATTTACCGTGTAGCTTGTCGCATTTTTTTTATCTTGGCTAAGGTTCAATGCTAACATTTCAGCAGTTTCCATATCAAATGGAGCCACATACGGATCATATCTATCATAAATCAACCGGATAACGTGATTTTTAATATTTTGATTATCATTAGATATTTTGAATGCAATCCAACATTTCACTAATTTTTCAACTTCAATATCAAAATGATAGAGCTTTAAGAAAACATCTCCGGTGATCTCATCATCATGGAGATGTGTTTGATGCCCCTCTTTCACTAAACTTGCTTTAAATGACAACGGGAATATCTCATGAGTCACTAAATCAATAGCATCAACATGCATTATTGAATAGTTTTCATAGTCTTGAATTTTCACCGTATCAAAAGGAATAATACGACTCCCTTCATTCAGCGATATCGGTATTAATGTTTCTAACGCATTAATGGAATTTAGTTCCAAGTTGGTTGATGCAACATGACCAAGCCCAATAACGGGTATATTGCTATTTCCAATCAACCCGCCTAATTCAGCATTCAAATTTTGAACTGCGACACCCACATTGACACTCCCGCCCCCCCAATGTAATCCAATAATTTGATTACTGGCTCTTGATATAACAGGGGAACCTGATGATCCCCCTTGGGTATCAGCATTATGAACTATTTTATTGCCATTATTTTCAACGTTTAATATCTCAGCAAATTTGCCATTTTTTATATCGCCAATATGCATTGGGCGTAAACCACCATCACCATATTGTGGAATATAAATATTCTCGCCTTTAACCGGATTACTTTGACTTAATGCTAGCCCACCAAATAATGCTTTCACATTAGAATTTAAATAGTCAAATTCATCTAAGGTAAATAATGCATAGTCATTATCGCTAGCACTGATCCCCCGTTTTAATACCCTGCCCGGCTTTAAACGAACAGGTTCAGTCACTGGGGATGTTGAACTACAAGTCTCATTAAACCAATTAAACCATATTTCGCCATTGATTAAATTAGGATCACTTTCGACAACGTGGTTATTAGTGAGAACATGGTTTTCACTACCAATTAAGGAACAAGACCCCCACCCACCAATACGCGCTGCTGCACTTGATAATGCATACTCAGCAATGGTGCTTCCTTCATGACACATATAAGGTTTTCGTTCGTCTTGGCCGATAATCACCCTTGAGTTATTATCGTGCTCAATCGAATCTAGGTAAAACGAAAAAACACTTTCTAGATCAGTGAGTAATGGTAATCTAACTCGGATATTAACGCCGCTACTCGGGATAGTTACTACCGTCTCATTCATCTGATAAAAATTTTCTCGTTGTATTACGTTATCCCCATATTCAAATTCAACATAACTATTTTGTGGTAGATTAATCCGTGAGAAATGCAATTTTAAAAAATTCGAATGAGTACGTTCTAAAAAAAATGAATGAAGCGTTTCTTTACTATTTTTTTTTATAATATCAATATTAATTTTTTCATTAACATTTTTTACATCATATATTTCCATCATTGAGCCCTTTTATTTAAAAATTAAATTACAGCGCTAATGATAGTTTTTTTATTCACGTAAAAAATAACATAAAAATTAATATTGTTTTTTATTATTTAATTAAAGTAAAAATAACAGAGCAAATAACAATTTTAGTCGTGGTTTAATATTAAAAAGTGAATGATGACTTATATGTAATGCGTTGCTCAGCTGTTTTCAGGTCAGGTATCAGCTCGAATTCAATAACAGGCTGATACCCTCTCGAATTTAACTATTTCCCAATACAGAAACTGGAGAAAATACGCCCTAATAGGTCGTCAGAGGTAAATTCACCCGTGATTTCACTCAGCTCTTGTTGAGCTAAACGTAATTCTTCTGCCAATAACTCACCGGAGCGAGCATTCACTAACTGGTCATAGCCCTGTTCTAGGTGAATGGCCGCTGCATTCAGTGCTTGTAAATGACGACTACGCGCAAGGAACCCACCTTCCGTATTGCTGTTAAACCCAATGGTTTCTTTCAGGTGATCGCGCAGCAAATCAATCCCTTTTTCTTCACGGGCAGACAAACGAATTAATGGGTAACGGGTATCATTGATAAACTCAACAGGCTCCCCCGTCATATCCGCTTTATTGCGGATCACTGTAACAGGTAATTCATCGGGCAAACGCGCCATAAACTCAGGCCAAATCTCTTGCGGTTCCGTAGCGTTGGTTGTGGTGCTATCCACCATAAACAGCACATGGTCAGCTTGTTCAATTTCTTTCCAAGCACGTTCGATACCAATACGCTCGACTTCATCGCTTGCTTCACGTAACCCTGCGGTATCAATGATATGCAGTGGCATCCCATCGATATGAATATGTTCACGTAAGACATCACGGGTCGTTCCTGCAATATCGGTGACAATTGCCGCTTCACGCCCCGCTAATGCGTTCAGTAAGCTCGATTTACCCGCGTTTGGGCGCCCTGCAATCACCACTTTCATCCCTTCACGCAACAAACTGCCTTGGCGAGCTTGGGAGCGGACCTGTTCTAAGTCTGCCACCACTTCATTAAGCTTGGCTTCAATTTTACCATCAGATAAGAAATCAATTTCTTCATCAGGAAAATCAATGGCAGCTTCCACATAGATCCGTAAGTGAGTGAGTGCTTCCACCAATTGGTGGATATGGGAAGAAAATGCGCCTTGCAGAGAATTCATCGCCGAACGTGCGGCCTGCTCTGAACTCGCATCGATTAAGTCAGCGATGGCTTCTGCTTGGGCTAAGTCGAGCTTGTCATTCAAAAATGCACGCTCAGAGAACTCCCCAGGATTCGCGATACGAATACCTTCAATAGCAAGAATTCGTCTTAGTAATAGGTCTAGAATGACGGGGCCACCATGCCCTTGTAACTCAAGGACATCTTCCCCAGTAAAGGAATTCGGACCCGGAAAATAAATGGCAATACCTTGGTCAAGAACAGCCCCTTCCACATCACGAAAAGGGAGATAATCCGCATAACGTGGCTTAGGGAGTTTCCCGAGAACCGTTTCGGCAACCAGTGCCGCTTTCGGGCCAGATACACGTAAAATACCGACACCACCACGACCGGGAGGTGTTGCCTGTGCGATGATAGTATCGTTAATCAGCATGATGTTTCTCTGTCTTTGACTTGAATTTTTTTTGAAAAGAATAAGGCGACCTTATTAGGTCGCCTTAATAGTACTATACAATTTAGCTTTGTGAAGCCATTCCCATGTTACTGAGAACCGAGATTATTTTTTCTCTTTTTTATCGCGACTGTGCAGACCACGTTTTTCCAGACCACGGTAAATCACTTGTTGCTGGATGATAGTCACTAAGTTACTCACGATATAATACAGTACCAGACCTGATGGGAACCACAGGAAGAAGATGGTGAACACGACAGGCATGTACGTCATAATCTTCTGCTGCATAGGGTCAGTTACAGCGGTTGGTGACATTTTCTGAATCACAAACATCGTCACACCCATTAATACTGGTAGGATGTAATACGGGTCTTGTGCAGACAAGTCTTGGATCCAACCGAAGAACGGTGCATGACGCAGTTCAACAGAACCCATCAACATATAGTAAAGTGCAAGGAAGATAGGCATTTGGATAAGCAGCGGTAAACATCCACCCAGTGGGTTTACTTTTTCTGCTTTATACATCGCCATCATTTCTTGGCTCATACGTTGTTTATCGTCACCAATACGCTCACGCATTGCAGCCAGTTTCGGTTGCAGTAAACGCATTTTCGCCATGGAGGTGTACTGCGCTTTAGTCAGCGGGTACATGATACCACGAACGATAAAGGTGATAACGATGATGGCAATACCCCAGTTACCCACGAAACCGTGAATAAATTTCAGCAATTTAAATAATGGCTGAGAGATAAACCATAACCAACCGTAATCAACAGTTAAGTCTAAGTGTGGTGCAACTGCCGCCATCTCAGACTGAATTTCTGGACCAACCCATAACGTTGATGAATAAGTACCTGCGCCATTAGCGGCAATCGTCATTGGCTCACTCTTATAACCAATGATGGCAGATTTTTTATCAAGGTCGATGGTATAGAACGTGCTTTTCTCTGCGCTTGCTGGGATCCAAGCTGTCGCAAAGTATTGTTGTAGCATCGCAACCCAGCCGCCTTTTGTGCTCAGGCTCAGGTTTTTATCTTCGATGTCACCAAAACTATATTTTTTATAGTTGTTTTCATCAGAAGAGTACGCCGCACCACGGTAAGTGTGCAGAGCAAAGTTGCTGCTACCAGTATCACGTTCTTTTGGTAATTCGATAGTTTGTTTTAACTGACCGAAAAACGCCAACGTCAACGGTTGTGCTGTTGGGTTTTGGATACTGTATTCAACTTCAACAGTATATTGGCCGCGTTTCACAATGTACGTTTTTTGGTAAACAACACCGTTGTTATCCGTAAATGACATTGGGACGCGTAATACGTCTTGGCCGTTCGCTAAAGTGAAAGTTGCAGAATCTGCAGAGTATAGCGGACGTTCGCCGTTATTATTTGCTGGGTTGTCTGGGCCATGAGGGCCAATCAAACCACTTTGTGCCTGGTAGACAAAGCCTGGGTTAGTTTCCAGTAAACGGAAAGGGTCTTCCGAATGAAGGGTCGCAGGATAGGCTAACAGGTCAGCCTCATCGATATCACCACCACGAGTATTGATGCGAATATCCAGTACATCAGTTTTAACGGTGATGAGCTTACCTTGCCCACTGCTAGTTACTGCTTGGGCATCACTGCTTGGCATATCCGCTTGTTGCGAAGTTTGAACAGTTTTAACGTCCTGAGCAACTTTATCGCTCTCCCAGGCCTGCCAAACTAAGAACGACACGAACAACAAAGCGATGAGTAGAAGATTGCGTTGCGAATCCATCGTTATAATTCTCTATTATCATCAGTTTTTCTGGGTGGGACAGGATCATCTCCACCAGCGTGTAAAGGGTGGCATTTTAATACGCGTTTCGCCGTTAACCAACTCCCTTTTAGCATACCAAACCTGCGCAATGCCTCAATTCCGTAATTTGAGCAAGTAGGATTGAAGCGACAACGAGGCCCTAACAACGGGCTTATCGCCAGTTGGTAGCCTCTGATCAGCATGATCAGGATTTTTGAGCCAAGCGACGATGACGACGCCATAACTTATCCAATGCTTCCGTGATCTGTTGATTGTCGAGATTGGCAACCCCTTTCCTTACCAATACCACAAAGTCCATTGAAGGCAACTCGTGTTGATGCAGACGAAAGTATTCACGCGCTAATCGTTTAATACGATTTCGCTCATGGGCTCGTTTAACATTTTTTTTGGCGATGGTAAGACCGATGCGGGGATGCCCCAGCTCGTTTAGGCGACCAAGGATTGTTATCTCTGGGGAACTCGCCCTCTGCGGCTGCTTAAAGACATTATCGAAATGCCTGGGAGTTAACAAACGTAACTCCCGGGTAAAAGCGAGCGTAACCACTGGAATAGAGGGCTAGCTTTATTACTTAGATGAAACGGTCAGACGAGCGCGGCCTTTAGCACGACGGCGAGCCAGAACCTGACGACCATTTTTAGTGGCCATACGAGCACGGAAACCGTGTGAACGGTTGCGCTTCAGTACGGACGGTTGAAAAGTGCGTTTCATAACGATTTCTACCTAACTTTTAAATTTATTACTGATTCAGTAAACGCGTTGGCAACCAGTGGAAACTGATTTACACCTGTGCCTCTATCGCAACAATATAGAAAGAGGCAGGATTGTAATAAAACATAGGGGGTCACGTCAATAAAATGACGCAATCAAACCACTTTTATTTATAGCCTGACTGACCGGTTTGCCGACATATGCTGTGACAGTCAACTCATGATTCTATTTTCATACTGACTGACAACCTGCTTTTGCCTGTATTCATCCCTAACCTTTAGTTAGAACTGAATAAAGAACCCAACAAGTATACCGCAGTTTCGTGTAAAAATCACATCAGCACTGTACACAGGGAGGAAGATTATACGGACTCCGCCCCAAAGCGCAAGGATCTTCCCGCGATCTGAAAATATTTTTTGATCTTAAGGAATATTTTAACTAAATCGTCTAAAGTTATCCCCAGCCATGTGGAAAAAATAACAAAAATTCAGATCCCCCAGCTAACTTCTTCCTTATAAGCGATGCCTTATCACATTTGCCTGTGGATAAAAAGCATAAAAACTGTGTAAAAGAATGAAGATCTCTGGTGAATTTTGCGGTATGATCACGGGTCTATTTCTGATCCACAGATCAGCAATATATAGTGAGTTAGTGTTAATCAAAAATGACTCAGAGCCGTTTTAAAAATGGCTCTTAGAAAATTCTGTGTTTACATCCGTACTTCTTTGTTCCATTGACCTTGTTTAGGGGAGTCCAACGTGTCACTTTCGCTTTGGCAGCAATGTCTTGCCCGATTGCAGGATGAACTACCTGCCACAGAATTCAGTATGTGGATACGCCCCCTTCAAGCTGAATTAAACGACAATACACTGGCACTTTATGCCCCAAATCGTTTCGTTCTCGACTGGGTTAGGGATAAATACATCAATAATATCAATGAATTATTGAATGACTTTTGTGGAACTGACGCACCTGCACTACACTTTGAAGTAGGCAATAAACCGATTACCGTCGCACCGGCAGCACCTCAAGCACGTACCACTCACGAAGTACCTGCTTTTGCCGTACCGTCAGCGCCCGTAAAACCAAGTTGGGACAACTCAGCCAAAGTACAACCTGATGTCGCTTACCGTTCAAATGTGAACCCTAAGCACACGTTTGATAACTTTGTTGAAGGTAAATCAAACCAGTTGGCTCGCGCAGCAGCGAGACAAGTGGCTGAAAATCCAGGTGGTGCTTATAACCCGCTATTCCTTTATGGTGGAACCGGTTTAGGTAAAACCCACTTATTGCACGCTGTGGGCAACAGCATTATGCAACACAAGGCCAATGCACGTGTCGTTTACATGCACTCTGAACGTTTTGTTCAAGATATGGTCAAAGCTCTACAGAACAATGCTATTGAAGAGTTCAAACGCTATTACCGTTCTGTCGATGCATTATTAATTGATGATATTCAATTTTTTGCCAATAAAGAGCGCTCTCAGGAAGAATTCTTCCACACGTTTAACGCGCTGCTTGAAGGCAATCAGCAAATTATTTTAACCTCCGACCGTTATCCGAAAGAAATTAACGGGGTGGAAGATCGCTTAAAATCACGCTTTGGTTGGGGCTTAACGGTCGCGATTGAACCACCAGAACTGGAAACGCGTGTGGCGATACTAATGAAAAAAGCCGATGAAAATGAAATCCAGCTTCCGGGTGAAGTGGCCTTTTTCATCGCAAAACGCCTGCGTTCCAACGTCCGTGAATTGGAAGGCGCGTTAAATCGTGTGATCGCCAATGCAAATTTTACTGGTCGTGCGATTACAATCGATTTTGTTAGAGAAGCACTACGTGACCTATTAGCACTACAAGAAAAGCTGGTAACTATTGATAATATTCAGAAAACAGTTGCTGAGTATTATAAAATTAAAGTCGCTGATTTACTTTCAAAACGCCGTTCTCGTTCTGTCGCACGTCCGCGTCAGATGGCAATGGCACTAGCGAAAGAGCTGACTAACCATAGTTTACCTGAAATCGGGGATGCCTTTGGCGGCCGTGACCATACCACGGTGTTACACGCTTGTCGTAAAATTGAACAGTTACGGGAAGAAAGCCATGACATCAAAGAAGATTTTTCTAATTTAATCAGAACATTATCATCTTAATTGCTATGAAATTTATAATAGAACGCGAGCAGTTATTAAAACCGTTACAACAGGTTAGTGGTCCTTTAGGTGGGCGTCCAACTCTGCCTATTTTAGGTAACCTTTTATTACAGGTAAAAGAAGGCACCCTCCAACTCACTGGAACCGACCTTGAAATGGAGATGATGGCCAATGTCACCCTAACAGGGGAACACGAAGTTGGCGCAACAACGGTGCCTGCACGCAAATTTTTCGATATTTGGCGTGGATTACCTGAAGGTTCTGAAATTCATGTAGAGCTCAATGATGACAGATTGCTCGTTCGTTCTGGACGTAGCCGCTTCTCATTATCGACTTTGCCTGCGGCTGATTTTCCAAACTTGGATGACTGGCAAAGCGAAGTTGAGTTTTCTCTTCCGCAATCAATACTGAAACGTTTAATTGAAGCAACTCAGTTTTCAATGGCACACCAAGATGTTCGTTATTATCTCAACGGTATGCTATTTGAAACAGAAGACCAAATGCTCAGAACCGTTTCAACCGATGGTCACCGTTTGGCGGTTTGTGCGATGGATATCGGGCAATCTCTACCGTCTCACTCCGTGATCGTGCCGCGTAAAGGCGTAATTGAGTTAATGCGCTTATTAGACGGTGGTGATGCACCTTTGCAATTACAAATCGGCAGCAACAACATTCGTGCCCATGTCGGGGATTTTATCTTCACCTCTAAATTAGTGGATGGTCGTTTCCCTGATTACCGCCGTGTATTACCGAAAAACCCAGACAAAACATTAGAAGCGCGTTGTGACATACTCAAGCAAGCGTTTTCCCGTGCCGCAATTTTATCGAATGAGAAATTCCGCGGTGTTCGTCTGTATTTCAGCGAAAACCAATTACGCATTACAGCCAATAACCCAGAGCAAGAAGAAGCTGAAGAAATCGTTGATGTCAGCTACCAAGGCACTGAAATGGAAATTGGCTTTAACGTTAGCTATATCTTAGACGTCCTCAATGCACTGAAAAGCGAAAATGTGCAACTGTTACTCACAGATGCGGTTTCCAGTGTACAAATTGAAGATGCAGAAAGTAAAGCGGCAGTGTATGTCGTCATGCCAATGCGTTTGTAATCAGTATTTATGATCCTTTCGCGTTTATTGATCCGCGATTTTCGAAATATAGAAAATGCGGATCTCTCCTTAGCTAATGGGTTTAATTTTCTCATTGGCCCAAATGGGAGCGGCAAAACCAGTATATTGGAAGCGATATACACTTTAGGTCATGGTCGTGCATTTCGCAGTATTCAAGCGAACCGCGTTATCCGCCATGAACAAGAACAATTTATTCTTCATGGTAAATTGAGCCACATAGATGAAACGCGTAACGACCTTTCATTAGGCTTAAGTAAAAACCGTGAAGGTGACAGTAAAGTCCGAATTGACGGCACTGATGGTCATAAAATTGCCGAACTGGCAAAATTATTGCCAATGCAGTTGATTACCCCAGAAGGTTTTACCTTACTCAATGGCGGCCCTAAGTACCGTCGCGCATTCATTGATTGGGGCTGTTTTCACAACGACCCACTGTTTTTCTCTGTTTGGTCAGATTTAAAACGGTTATTAAAGCAGCGAAATGCTGCTTTACGGCAAGTCACTCGTTATGAGCAAATTCGCCATTGGGATGCTCAGTTAGCACCGCTTTCAGAGCAGATAAGTCAATGGCGCCAAGACTATATTTCCGGTATTGCAGAGAATATAGAGCAGACTTGCCAACAGTTTTTACCCGAATTTTCATTATCTGTCTCCTTCCAACGTGGTTGGGATAAAGAAATTGATTATTCAGAGCAACTAGAGCGCCAGTTTGAGCGCGATAGAGCGCTAACTTATACCGCGTCAGGGCCGCATAAAGCGGATTTACGGATCAGAGCCAATGGTACTCCCGTTGAAGACATGCTTTCACGGGGTCAGCTCAAGCTATTGATGTGTGCACTTAGGTTAGCGCAGGGTGAGTTTTTCACCCGTCAGAGCGGGCAACAATGCCTGTATCTGCTGGATGATTTTGCCTCCGAACTCGATGCGGGTCGCCGTCAATTATTGGCAGCTCGCCTCAAAGCTACGCAAGCACAGGTGTTTGTCAGTGCCATTACACCCGAGCAAGTTAATGATATGATAGATGCAAATAGCAAGATGTTTAGCGTAGAACATGGCAAAATAGAAGTTCAACCTCAGGAATAGAAAGAGCAGGAAACGTTGATGTCGAATACATATGACTCCTCAAGTATCAAGGTATTAAAAGGACTGGATGCGGTGCGTAAGCGCCCGGGCATGTATATCGGTGATACAGACGATGGAACAGGTCTTCATCACATGGTTTTCGAGGTTGTCGACAATGCTATCGACGAAGCCCTCGCAGGCTTTTGTGACGATATCGTTATCACTATCCATGCCGATAACTCTATCTCCGTACAGGATGATGGACGTGGTATTCCAACCGGTATCCATGAAGAAGAAGGTGTCTCTGCTGCAGAAGTCATCATGACCGTTCTGCACGCAGGGGGTAAATTCGATGATAACTCCTATAAAGTTTCCGGCGGATTGCACGGTGTCGGGGTATCGGTTGTTAACGCCTTATCTGAAAAATTAGAATTAGTCATCAAACGTGATGGCAAAGTTCACGAACAAATCTACAAACACGGCGAGCCACAAGGCCCTTTAACTGTTGTTGGTGAAACTGACCAAACGGGGACACGCGTCCGCTTTTGGCCTAGCATGGACACCTTTAAAGGCGTCACTGAGTTCGAATATGACATATTAGCGAAGCGTTTACGTGAGTTATCCTTCTTAAACTCGGGCGTTTCTATCAAACTCATTGATAAGCGTGATGGAAAAGAAGACCATTTCCATTATGAAGGTGGTATCAAAGCGTTTGTTGAGTATTTAAGCCGTAACAAAACCCCAATCCACCCATCTGTATTCTATTTCTCTACAGAAAAAGACGGTATTGGCGTTGAAGTTTCAATGCAGTGGAATGATGGTTTCCAAGAAAACGTTTACTGCTTTACCAATAACATTCCACAACGCGATGGTGGTACTCACCTTGCAGGTTTCCGTGCCGCGATGACGCGTACACTGAACAACTACATGGAAAAAGAAGGTTATCAGAAGAAAAGCAAAGTCAACGCAACAGGTGACGATGCCCGTGAAGGTCTGATTGCTGTTATTTCTGTAAAAGTACCGGATCCTAAATTCTCATCACAAACCAAAGAAAAACTGGTGTCATCCGAAGTGAAAACTGCGGTTGAAACGATGATGAATGAGAAACTGGTTGAGTATTTACTGGAAAACCCAAATGACGCCAAAATCGTCGTTGGGAAAATTATTGATGCAGCACGTGCACGTGAAGCAGCACGTAAAGCCCGTGAAATGACACGTCGTAAAGGCGCGTTAGATTTAGCAGGCTTACCGGGTAAACTGGCGGACTGCCAAGAACGCGACCCCGCATTATCCGAACTGTACCTTGTGGAAGGGGACTCAGCGGGCGGCTCAGCAAAACAGGGCCGTAACCGTAAGAACCAAGCCATCCTACCACTGAAAGGTAAAATTCTTAACGTTGAAAAAGCGCGTTTTGATAAAATGCTTTCTTCACAGGAAGTTGCCACCCTGATTACCGCATTAGGTTGTGGTATCGGTCGCGATGAATATAACCCAGACAAACTGCGTTATCACAGCATTATTATCATGACGGATGCCGACGTCGATGGTTCGCACATTCGTACGTTACTGTTGACCTTCTTCTATCGTCAAATGCCTGAAATTGTTGAGCGTGGCCATATCTTTATCGCTCAGCCACCACTGTACAAAGTGAAACGTGGTAAACAAGAACAGTACATTAAAGATGACGATGCGATGGACGATTACCTGATTTCTATCGCCCTTGATGGTGCGGAACTGCATTTAAGTGCCGATGCACCAGCCATGAAAGGTGAAGAATTAGAAAAACTGGTTGTCGAATACAACGCGGCTCACCGTATTATTCGTCGCCTTGAGCGCCTTTACCCACAAGCGTTACTCAATAGCTTGGTTTATCAGTCTACCCTGACGGAAGATGATTTAAAAACCAAAGAAAAAGTTGAAGAATGGGCAAAAACGCTTGTTCAGCGCTTAACGGACAACGAACAATTCGGTAGCACCTACAGCTACACCATCAACGAAAACCGTGAACGTCAATTGTTCGAGCCAACCATCCGTATTCGCACCCACGGTGTTGATACTGATTACAACCTCGACTTTGATTTTGTACACGGTAGTGAGTACCGCCGTATCACTCACTTAGGTGATATCATTGGTGGGCTGATTGAAGAAGGCGCTTACATCCAACGTGGTGAGCGCCGTCAAGATATCAGTAACTTCGAAGAAGCACTGGCTTGGTTAACACGTGAATCACGTCGTGGCCTGTATGTACAGCGCTATAAAGGTCTTGGTGAAATGAACCCAGAACAACTTTGGGAAACCACCATGAACCCGGAAACTCGTCGTATGATGCGCGTGACAGTGAAAGACGCTATCGCCACAGATTTGCTCTTCACCACATTAATGGGCGATGCTGTTGAACCACGTCGTGCCTTTATTGAAGAGAATGCCTTAAAAGCCGCAAATATCGATATTTAATTATTATATTGGCGTTATTTATAAAACCCCTGATATGCAAATATCAGGGGTTTTTATTTAAATATTAAATAGTATTAAAATTATATTTTTTCACTTTAATCATTAGATTGAAAAAATAAATTTAGTCTTATTTTTAACTTATCGACCATCTAACAAAACACCGTTATCCAACACAGGTGAAATAAAGTAAAAATCACTTAAAATCAAGTGCATAGATACACCAAAAGTAAAAGAAAAATAAAAATAAAAAAACAAATTAATGCATATCTAAATCAAAAAAAATAACCCTATTATTTTTATTTCCTTCGGCATAAAACAGATTACGTTCTGAAAACAGAATATCGCTAATTTAAACCTCACTAAATAAGCCTGTAGGAATATAATGAAAAGCCCATTAAAATCAGTCTCCATTATATTGGTATCAATATTTTATGCTTATCCTTCATTGGCATTAAAAGGCTATGAAGATACAGAAAAGCAAATTTTAGATAAAAGAAATGACTGGCTTCAAGGCATTAAAAATGAAGCAATCACACCCCCACCCTCTGAAAACTCCCCCGCAGCAGAGAAAGACAGGGTGATTTACCATGAAAAAAGAAAAATAACGGGCGAGCGAAAAACACTCGCAGAAGCGGATAAAAACCAAAAAAAAGATTATTTATCAAGTACATTTGATAAAGTTATATTCGGTGAAAATAAACAGAACATTGATTTAGCAGAGAATCGCCCCTTCAAAAAACTGCAATCTTTATTTAACCAAGGCCATACCACTCAACTAGACCCTAAACAGCCCGAAAAGGCGATGGAATTTAGTTTAAAAGACCATTTTCTTCGCGGTCGGCCAAAACACGTTCTCGACCATAATGGTGAATACCTGCCTGATTATTCAAAAGTAACAGGCTCATCGTATCCAAGTGGCCATGCGTGGAGTGCTTATAAACAAGCAGCGACTTTATCAATGCTGTTCCCTAAGAAAATAAAAGCGATAGACAGCCGAGCTGCTGAATATGGTGAAAGCAGAGTCATCGTTGGGGCGCATTTCCCAACTGATATCATCGCTTCGCGAACAGGGAATTATTATTTACTTGCCCAACACTTAGCAGATGACAAGGTTGCCAAATCATTTGCCATCTTAGCCAAAGATGCCTATTCCAGCTTACCCAGTCAATGCCGGCATTCTCTCAATAACTGCTTTGCTACCGACCCCAAAGACAGCCCCAAAGTTGGAAATGCCTACACCGTACCCACACTCACCCCCGATAAATTTCCTAAATTAGCCAATAACTTACTGCGGATGCGCTTTGCCTATCTGACCGAAGAACAACGGCTAAGTATTATCGCCAACACCGCCTACTCCCCTGAATCTATTTCTGGTTGGAATATCAACAAAGATGACCCAAATACCTATTGGGGGTTAATCAATCTACCTGAGGCTTATGATGGCCCGACTTATTTCTATGACGACTTTATGATTAGCCAAAACAAAAGTGCGTATAGCTTAGATACATATTTAACTAACGATGAATGGAAAAAAAACCTTCATGGCCCTGGGAAATTAATCAAATCCGGCACTGGCACACTCATTTTATCAGGCAACAATCGCTTTGCTGGCCTACACCTCAACGAAGGTTATATCACTTTAGCTGGCGAAAATACTTACGCAACACGGTCATCCGTCAATGGTGGAGAGCTAACCATAAACGGTAGTTTGAATTCCCCATTAGACATACACACAGGGCTCGTTATCAATAATGGGAAAATGCACGATGTCAGTATTCATAATGGAGGGCTACTTAAGGGTAATGGACCAATTCGCAACTTAACCGTAAAAAGCGGTGGGGCGATTACTCCCGGTAAAAATAAAGCCGTGACTATCGAGATTGCCGACGCTGTCACATTTGAACCCAATAGCTTATATCCTGTTGAAATTACAGAGGATGGAAAAAGTGACAAGATTAATAGCCAAGGCTTGGCAGTGTTAAATGGAGGGGCTGTCAGTGTTACGTTTCAGGGTAAAAAAACCGCGCTCACCGCAGAACAAATCGTTCAGTTGTTGGATAAAGAATATGTCATCTTGAGTGCAAAAAAAGGGGTAAAAGGCCAGTTTGATTCAGTACAGCCCGGCTATACCTTTGTTAAATCTAAACTCATGTATTCACCAAATGACGTCATCCTAAACTTTTCACGCAGTGAAATTCCATTTGCTTCTTTCGCTGAAACACCAAACCAAAAAGCCATTGCAACCGTACTTGATACTTTGCCAAAGCAGCACCCGTTATATACCAGCCTGATTTTATCTGATGAAAACACTGTGAAAGATACAATATATGAATTATCCAAACCAATTCATGCACATATATTATCAAATAAAATCAACAACACGCTGCCTATTCGACAAAAACTGCTTGAGCAGGTTCGCGCCTCCGAGTCATTAAATCAGGTCAATGAGAATAAAAGGGACTTCTGGCTGAGCACGCTATTCCAACAAGAAAATAGGCCCAGTGACAATAATTCGACCAGCTATAACGCCTCTGCAAATGGTGTGTTCATCGGCCTAGGTCAGCGGTTTTATCATGATAGCATTATGGCGGGCATCGCCTTAGGTGCTACTCAAGGTTCATTATCCAGCGCGGGTAACACGAGTGATAATGTCAGCTACCACATAGCAGCTTATGGCGGCGCGCACATAAAACCGATTGTTCTTCGAGGTGGTTTTGAATATAGCAGCACTGCCATCGATATAAAAAGATATGTGAACCTGCAGATGTCTACAGATACCAATACATCGACCTACGACATTGCATCAAGCCAAGCTTTTATTGAAGCGGCTTATCCTTTCACAACGTCTTTCATGAATATTGAGCCTTTTACAAATTTTGCCTATATCAATACACACAACAAAGCCATGTATGAAGATGGGACTCGCTCAATATTAAGCGCTGACAAGCAAAGCACTGCCACCTTACTCTCCATGTTAGGGCTGCGTATTGATAACCGTTGGGTTCTCAATAGCCAGTTCCAACTTGGCCTATATGGTGAGCTTGGCTGGCAACACCAATATGGCAACCTAGAACGAAAGATAAACTTAAAGTTCCCACAAACGGGTGCTGAGTTTGTTTCACAAAGCGTATATGCCCCTCGGGATAGTGTGACTGCAAGGGTTGGGGCAAACTTAGACATTGGTGACGGTTATAAAGTATCTGTCGATTACAGCAAGCTAAAATCTAACGATTACGACAATAACAATGTTAATGCCAAATTTTCCTTGTCGTTTTAACCCTAGTTAATGACTAAAAGCTCCTAATAGTTGCATTATCAATTATATGGAGCTTTTTCTGACTCAACCTCACGCTCTTTTACATTCATTTACGCCACTCTTTTGATTATCTTATATTTTTTCATGTTATAAACAGTTAATACGTTTGGTTAATAAAATGTTAGCCAATAAAAAACCTTTTTCATTCTTCAGCAAGGCAAGGTTCAAATACATAAAAGATAATAATGATTATACGACAACTAATTGCTTTAACTTATTTTTTAGCTTTTTCGACACTCCCTGTTTTTTTGAGTGGGGATGTGAACACAGCAACAGATATCGCTATCATCTTCTCGGGTTTATTGGTGATGGTGCTGTGTGCAAGTACCTATCGAACGCGACTCGGTAAAGTATTCACCACTGTTATTGCACTTTTTTGGGCACTTAATCTATCCATCTCCTTCTTTTTCTACCAAAAACACGACATCCGTTTTTCATCCTCGATTGCCGAAACCTTCATTAACACCAATAGCAATGAAACTGTGGGGATGTTGTCGTATAACATAGGTTATGTTGCGTTTTATCTAATTGTTTTTACTTTGTATTTAGTTAGCATTCATCGATGTTCAAAATACATTTCACCTCGTGTAACCAAATTGAATAAGGCATTGGTGGCTGGCTTTCTAGTTTCTATTCCTATTTATTATTCATCGTTACTTAAACAGCCCGATAGCCATTTATTAGTTGGGGAAAAATACCTGCAAAACTCCCCCTTTTATAATGCGGCAGCCTTACTGAAAAATTTTTATGAAAATAGGGAAATAGAGCAGATATCATCGCAGAAGGTCTCTTTTCATTACGACAAAACCCCCAGCGACACACAAATTTATGTGTTAGTGATTGGCGAGTCGCTACGCCGCGACCATATGAGCCTATATGGTTATAATTATGACACAACACCAAACCTGAAAAGCCGCCAAAACCAGATGCAAGTATTCACGCAAGCTTACTCCCCTGCTCCGGTGACCATCTTGTCTGTGCCGATTTCACTTGCCAATATCCAACTCACACAAATACAGCATAAAAAATATTATGCGGATAACATTATTTCACTAGCAAACCATGCTGGGTTCAAAACCTATTGGCTCAGTAACCAAGGTAAAACCAATAAAAAAACGAGTGTGATATCCGCAATAGCCAGTATGTCGCAAGACAAAAAATGGAACGAATTTGTAGGTTATGATGATGAATTAATTGATGATTTCGAGAACGCGATTAATGACAATACCTCAAAGAAAAAGCTGATTGTTTTGCACACTTATGGAAGCCATGAGCCTTCTTGTAACCGTTTCCCAGAAGATCAACTCAAAAAAATGAGCGGGCAAGAGGATGATGACTGTTATGACAGCTCCATTGCCTATACCGATGCATTTATTGAAAAACTATTGCAGAAAATAGACGGTAAACCCGCCACACTGATGTTTTTTGCTGATCACGCCCTTCAGCGTTTAGACAGTGATGGTGATATTCATTACCACCATGGTGTGAATAATCCGAGAAAAGAAGCTTATGAAATCCCATTATTTATTTGGTACAGCCGAAGTACGTCAGAATATACATTAACGGAAAAAGCGTTAAATAGTCCCTACTCAACGGCGAATAACTATTGGTTAATCAGTGATTGGTTAGGTATACGCCATCAAGTCTCGCAAGGCTGTTTATCGCCCCTACGTGAATGTTATCAACTGGATAAAGACATTCACGTAATTGATGGTAACCGAAACTTATTATCCATAAATCAATTACCAACAGAAGCGATAGACCCACAATAAAACTCGATATTTTGCTAATCTTTGCCCATAGTTAACACATTGAGTTTCATCTAAATATCGAGGCTTTTATGTTTGAGTTAACTTTTTTACGTGAATTATTAGGCTCTAGTGTTCACGTGCTTCAATTGCTATTAGAAGCTATTTCGGTTATCTGTGTGATTATTGGATTAATCAAAACATTGATTGTGTGGTTCCGTGTCAAAATCGCGCGAACTGCACGTTATTGTTTTGGTGACTGGCTAGCTACTGCGTTGGAATTTCAGTTAGCCGCAGATATTTTAGCGACCACGGTTGACCCTGATTTAGACAGCCTGATCAAATTAGGTATCATCGCCGTGATCAGAACGTTCCTGAACTATTTTTTAGCAAAAGAATTAGAGCACCAGCCACAACAGCATACTCACAAAACACAATAAATTACCGAGCCCCTTTAACGAAAAAAGCCTGCACAACATTCATGTGCAGGCTTGATAAAACTCGGTATTCGTTTGTAATTACAGTAAAATTCTCAACATACGACGCAGCGGTTCAGCCGCACCCCATAACAGTTGGTCACCAACTGTAAAGGCAGACAAATACTCTGGGCCCATGTTCAATTTACGCAGGCGCCCTACAGGCGTGCTTAGTGTGCCAGTAACTGCCGCGGGTGTTAGCTCGCGCATAGTAATTTCACGGTCATTCGGCACTACTTTCACCCAGTCATTATGAGAAGCCAGCAGCTGCTCAACCTCTTTTAATGGGATATCTTTTTTCAGTTTTAAGGTGAAAGCTTGGCTATGACAACGCAGTGCGCCAACACGAACACATAAACCATCTACTGGAATGATGTTATTACCTGTTGCTAAGATTTTGTTGGTTTCCGCTTGGCCTTTCCACTCTTCACGGCTTTGGCCGTTTTCCAGCGCTTTATCAATCCACGGAATTAAACTGCCCGCTAATGGCACACCAAAAGCATCCGTTGGCATTGTGCCGCTACGGGTAAAGTCGGTCACTTTTTTCTCGATATCTAAAATTGCGGATGCTGGGTCTTGCAGTTCTTTTGCCACTTGCGTGTGTAATGAACCCATTTGCGCTAACAATTCACGCATATTACGTGCACCTGCACCTGATGCCGCTTGGTAAGTGGCAACAGATGCCCATTCAACCAAATTATTGGTGAATAAACCGCCCAGAGACATTAACATCAAGCTCACCGTACAGTTACCGCCAACAAAGGTCTTAACGCCTTTATTTAATCCATCTTGGATGTGTTGGTTATTCACTGGGTCTAAAATAATAATCGCATCATCTTTCATACGTAATGAAGATGCCGCATCAATCCAATAGCCATTCCAGCCAGATTCACGCAGTTTCGGATAAACATCATTGGTATAGTCACCACCTTGACAGCTAATGATAATATCCAATGCCTTTAGTGCGTCAATATCAAACGCATCTTGTAACGTACTGCGGTGGCCGCCGTAAGTGGGTGCTTCTGCACCATGTTGTGAGGTCGTAAAGAACACAGGACGAATTCCATCAAAATCACGCTCTTCAACCATTCTCTGCATCAGTACAGAGCCAACCATTCCTCGCCAGCCAACAAATCCTACATTTTTCATTTCTATTCACCCTGTTTGTTTAATATTTTACCAAGAAATTTCCAGTTCCGACTCAAGCCCTCTTAGATGCTGCCATTTTTATCATTCATCGGGCATTCTCATAAGTTGAAGCTAGAAATTTTTCGGATGTATTAAACCTGACAAAATATGCCCCAGTGTGCAAGTGAATTTCATCACTATTAACTGAATGATTAGTAACAAAACTAATGATCGACGAAATATCTGAATATTTTTTCCAAATTGGAAAATTGCCTTTCACCATTTATCCCTACATAGAGCCTACTCAGACAAGTAAAATCAAGCTAATTATCATAGAAATGGGTCTTGCACGATGAACAAATATGTCCTTTTTAGTTTTTGGATAGTGTTAATTTATCCAATTGGCGTTGACCTGCACCTACCAGGCCTTCCCCTTATTGCTGCGGACCTAAAAGCCAGTGAAAACCAACTACACACGACATTTTCCATTTACCTAGCGGGTATGGCATCAACCATGCTCATCGCCGGCTGGTGTGCCGATCATATAGGCAGAAAACCCGTTCTCTTGATTGGAACACTGCTGTTTACCATTGCATCCTTAATGGTGGGCACGGCATCAACCGTTTCTGTCTTTCTAGGCGCTCGTTTTTTGCAAGGGATTGGGGCAGGTTTCTGTTATGTCGTCACCTTCGCATTATTACGTGACGTCTTGCCGGCTCAGGCAAGAACTCAGATTTTATCTGCAATGAATGGTATCACGTGCATTGCTCCTGTCCTTGCCCCAGTTATCGGTTTTATTCTTTTACTGTTCTATCACTGGTCCGCAATGTTCTATTTCATGGCAGCTTATGCAGCACTCAGCTTTGTTTTCTGCTTGGTTTCTATTAAAGAGACTAAACCTGTAATTTCCACAATGGAAAAGTTACCACAATCAAATGAGCAATTATTTAATCAATTATTTCTTTCTCGTTTAGTTATATCCTGCCTCGGAATGGCTGTTATTCTAACCTATGTCAATGTTGCACCTATCATCTTAATGACTAACATTGGTTTTACGGCAGGGGAATTTTCAACGTCAATGGCGTTACTGGCTGTAGTCAGTATGGTGACATCATTCTCAATGCCTAAATTAATTTCCTTATTTAAAAACCAATCCATACTATATGCTGCGCTCAGTCTATTTTTACTTAATGCATTAATACTATTAGTCTTTATGATGTATCTTAACCATATAGCCCTGTTATTTATCGTATTTGCATTCTGTGGTGCTGGGTTTTCAATGTTATTTGGGATCATTATGAGCCAAGCCTTATCTCCCTTTACTCAGCGTGCTGGATTGGCCAGCTCAGTATTAGCTATAGGGCAATTAAGCTTTGCGTCATTGTATATTTGGATAATGGGTTGGGTTGGCATATCGTCTTTAAATATGCTTTTAATTATCTTATTAGCGACAGGTATGATTGGGTTCACATTACTCAAAATACCTGTTTCCCAAGCGAAGAGTGAGGTTGCTATCTATGAATAAGATATTGCATCGATTAGACTTAAACTTACTGATTATTTTGCAATATCTTCTTGAAGAACGTAGTGTTAGCTTAGTGGCGAACCGCTTATCTGTTACGCCTTCTTCAGTGAGTAAGTCATTGGCAAAACTACGTGATTGGTTTGGTGACCCCTTATTTATTCGAAGTCCGCAAGGGTTAGTTCCAACCCCGCTAATGCACCAAATTGAAAAGTCACTACCTGAATTTTTAAATTTATCAAACTATATAGCCAATATTCGCGATACAGAAAAACCCAAAGGGATCAACTTCCGTCTAATGATGGAAGCGCCTCTTAATCTCATCATGCTACACGACTTATCATTAAAAATATTGAATCAATACCCTGAATCAAGTGTAAGAGTCCATGATTGGGATTATAACTCCCTTGCAAGTATCATTGCTGGTGATGCTGATATCGGTGTTTTAGGTCGGGAAAGTCATCACAAATCAAAAGAGTCCATTAAATTAATTCCAGATATTCTTAATTTTGAAATACTCTTCACTGACAGGCCTCTCGCTTTTGTGCGGCGGGACCATCCACTTCTAAAGGAAGAATGGAATTTAACTAACCTTCTGAAATACCCACATATTAGCACTGAATACAGCAACCGCATTCCTTGGGCTTTAGATGACCTACTGCAAAGTATACAGCTCGCTCGTCATATTCATTTATCATACTCATCATTTGAACAATCATTATTAATGGCATCTCATTCAGGGCATTCATTGGTCACCTGTGCGCCAAGTTATTGCCAACATTATGTCAATCAATTCAAACTCAATTTAGTATGCCTTCCGATCCCTATCGACGAAAGTTTGTACCAACAACTCGATATTCCTTTTTTAATGTTGTGGCATAAACGAAATGCCTATAACTCCAAGACATTATGGTTAAGAGAGCAAATTAAAACGGGCGTTTCTGCTTTTATGAATGGAATATAACTGATTGATATTTAAAAGCTGAGATGTACGAAATATATCCATACATCCCAACTTTATCAAAATACAGGGAAATGAAACGCAAATTTAACGTTTTTTCTTACAGCCTTGTACTGCTTTAAAACGCGGATTGGTTTTACAAATCACATACACTCGCCCACGGCGGCGAACCACTTGGCAATCTGGGTGGCGTGTTTTTGCTGTTTTTAATGAACTCAACACTTTCACGTTTACTTATCCTCTGTTTGCAGAAAACGCCCAAAACGTTTCTGAAATTGCGCGGTTTTCCCTTCTTGGGAAATTAATTTCTGTTTTCCGGTATAGAACGGATGGGATTGAGAAGAGACGTCCAGCGTGACATACGGGAAGGTTTCGCCTTCAAATTCAATCGTTTTTTCAGTTTTAATCGTTGAACCCACTTTGAAATAGGCATCCGCACTGGTGTCATGGAAAACCACTGTGCGATATTGAGGATGGATCCCTTGTTTCATAATAACCACCTAAATGTAATGTTATAATATAACAATACACCGTTTAAAAATGGCGTGCAATTATTTTCTTTATCTAAAGAGAAAAGAGAAGAAGACTGGCGTTATTTTTCTAATAACGCCAGTGAGTTGAGGTGAAAATCAAAAACCTTAACGATAACCTTGTGATAGCGGAACTTCAGGATCTGGCTCACCGGTGATACGGTTTCTTAAATCGCGACGAATAATCTCAATTGACCAAAACCAAATTAAATGGCCAAAAATTTCAGAGACATTTTCGTACCAAGGTAAGTCTAAAAGTGGTGGTGTTAAGCCCATTAAAGGGAATGAAATCATATGGACAAACAACTGAGCTAATGCCCCAGCTAACAAGCCTTGCCATAATTTAATTTTTGGAAAAATCTCAGCAACGATGCAATAACCTATCGCAAAGACTAATGAAAATAGAATATGCGTCACGCCAACCCAATTAAAGACATGCCCCGCAAAGGTGTACACGGCGGCATTGGGATCCACCATCCCCAACCAGTCCCTTAAAAAAACATACGGTGGATTGAGGAAATTACGCGAGCAATCAACTTGCTCTGCAACGCGGATCAGCGTTTCAGGTGAACAAGCCACATTAAACATGTCAGTTGGGCTGCGTGGAGGCAAAGGCACTTCAGCTCCCCATTTCACAAATGCAGAAACAATCCCACTGATAATACCGACAAAGAAAGCAACACCATAACGGCGACGTTTTTTTTCTGTGATATAAAAGAATCCCCGAGCCATAGAACCTCTTTATTTGACTTAAGTTTTTGAGATCCATTTATTCTCTTTTTATGAACATCCGTAAATGATGTAAATCAATAAAATAATAATCACTGATAGAAATAATTACCGCCCTAATTGCACCTCTAGTTCACTGAACAAAAATAAAAACCAAAACGATAATTTCTCTAGCCATAATCTTTTGTATAATTAAACCATCACATACGATCATTTAATTGTTTATCAAGTGGATACGTCATTACCGGTGATAAACACACCATTTGGGGAAGATGAAAATGTATTACGGCTTTGACATGGGCGGAACCAAAATTGAACTGGCAGTCTTTGATGATGAACTTAATCAAGTCTGGCAAAAACGCGTTCCTACCCCCAAAAATGACTACCAAGCGCTGCTGGATGCCTTTCTTGTACTCACCCAAGAAGCCGATGAAAAATTCAATTGCCAAGGGAAAATTGGCGTTGGTGTTCCCGGCATTGTGAATCACGCAGAAGGCACCGTATTTACCACTAACGTCCCTGCTGCACAGTACAAGCCGCTGATCCATGACTTAGCCAATACTTTACAACGCCCGGTAAAAGTAGAAAACGATGCCAATTGCTTTGCCTTATCCGAGGCTTGGGATCCTGAATTTAAGCGCTATCCAACCGTGCTAGGGTTGATTTTAGGTACCGGAGTTGGTGGTGGATTTGTCATTAATGGCAAAGTGCTATCAGGGAAAAATGGTATTGCAGGCGAGATTGGTCATATGAATCTCAGTATTCGTGCCGCAAAATTATTAGGTGACACGGTTCCTGAAATAACCTGCGGCTGCGAACAGACAGGTTGTTTCGAGACTTACCTTTCAGGGCCTGGGTTTGAACGTATTTATGCCGCATTTACTGGGGAAAAACGTTCTGCGATTGAAATTATTGAGCGATACCATCAACAAAGCCCTGAAGCGGTTGAACACGTTGAGCGCTATATGTCTGTGCTCGCGATGTTTATGGGGCAGGTCATTACAGTTTTTGACCCTGATTTAGTCGTCTTCGGCGGTGGGTTGTCGCAATTTGAAGAGATTTACCAACGTTTGCCTGAAGTACTTCCTCAATACCTATATGGCATTGCCACTTTACCTGCCATTGAAAAAGCCCGCTATGGTGATTCTGGCGGGGCTCGTGGCGCGGCTTTCCTCAACTTAATCGACTAGTTTTCCTTTCTGACTCCTTGGCAATTGTCTGCCAAGGAGTATATTTACCTTTATTTTTAGATGATAATCATTATCATCCATTTGCGAATGGTGATAAAATAAACCAATATCAGTAGGTTTGGTTATCGTTACCATTTTAAGAATAACCTCAGAAAATTATAACGAGAAAACAGCAAGATATTATTAAATATCGGCGATAAAGACTTGTCTGATACAGCTTTTGGCTAAAAACGCTATTATTGCGTTACATACAATGAGGCCACAAACAAAGCATCTGCCATTAACCCGAAACAACAATAAAGAGAATATCTTATGGGATTGTTTTTCCAGAGTAGTTTGATGTTTCCCACCATTATTTTTAGTGGTTTGCTCATTATTGTTCTTTTTTATTGGCTATGTGCCGCGTTCGGCTTACTTGATATTGATGTCTTCAACATCGATACTGAATTTGATGCAGGGCTCGACGCTACGGGCTTTGCTGGCTGGCTCACTAAACTGGGCTTAGCCGGAATTCCGGTCACCATTATTCTAACCTTATTTACGCTATTTGGCTGGGTAATCAGCTACTTCTGCGTTTATGGTTTTATCCGTTTTATTGATTCAACTTTATTACGCTATCTTGTTGGCTTTGCTGTATTTGCCATCACACTGTTTATTTCCCTTCACCTCACCGCCTTATGCTTAAAACCCGTTCGTAAAAAACTCGTTAGCCTTAATAAGCCGAAAACTGTACATCAGCTTATTGGCAAATTAGCAACCGTGCGTTCAGGATCAGTGAGTGAACAAAATGGGGAAGCAACGCTGGAAGACGGCGGTGCAGGGTTAATTTTACAGATACGCGCACCGTCAGACGAGAATTTAAAACGGGGCGATCGGGTTGTCATTATTAGTTATGACGCGCAGTCCCACAGTTACCAAGTCGTGACGGAAGATGAATTTCGTCATTAATTTTCACGATATAGACAATAAACCTTTGCTTGCCTATTTAAAATAACGACCACGTCGGAACCTATGGAGAAGAAATATGGATTTGGCTGCATTAATGCCCTTTTTAACCATTATTGGCGGGATCATCGTCATTATTTTAGGCTTCTTTGGATTATTTAAAGCCTTCTATATCAAAGTCCCACAAGGTACCGCGTTGATTGTGAACGATATGTCGTCACAACCCAAAGTGCATTTCACTGGAGCGCTGGTTTACCCTGTTATCTACAAAAAAGAATTTATGCGCATTTCCCTTCTCACGTTAGAAGTGGATCGCCGTGGTAAGGACGGTTTGATTTGCCATGATAACTTGCGTGCAGATATCACCGTTGCCTTCTACTTACGTGTAAATGAAACCACCGAAGACGTCCTAAAAGTGGCAAAAGCCATTGGGGTCGACCGCGCTTCTGACCACCAAGCTGTTAGCACCTTATTTAGTGCAAAATTCTCTGAGGCGCTAAAAACAGTCGGTAAGCAGTTTGATTTAGCAAAACTTTTCGAAGACCGCCAAAACTTCCGTGACCGTATCGTTGACGTGATTGGTAAAGACCTTAATGGCTATGCATTAGAAGACGTTGCCATTGACTACTTAGAGCAAACACCAAAATCTGCCCTTGATCCAAACAATATCTTTGACTCCGAAGGTATTCGTAAAATCACTGAAATTACCGCTATCCATAACATTGAAACTAACCAAAAAGAACGTGACCAAGAGTTAGCGATTCAAAAGAAAAATGTGGAAACGCGTGAAGCGAGCTTAGCCTTAGAGCGCCAACAAGCCGATGCAGAAGCACGTCAAAAACGTGAAATTGACAATATTCGTTCTCGTGAACAAGCAGAAACACTGCGTGTTCAAGAAGAAGAGCGCCTAAAATCGGAACAAGCACGTATTCAAACTCAGCAAGAAATTGAAATTCGTGAAGAAAACCGCATGCGTGAAGTTGAAGTTGCTCAACAAAACCGCACCCGTGCCGTTGCCATTGAAGAAGAGCGCGTTAGCCGTGCACGTGAGCTAGAAATCGTTGCCCGTGAACGCGAAGTTGAACTGCAACGCATTGAAAAAGAAAAAGCCTTAGAAGAAGAACGCAAAAATATCTCGAATGTGATCCGCGAACGTGTTGCCGTTGAAAAAACCGTGGCACAAGAAGAAGAGCGCATTAAAGAAGTCCGTGAAGTTTCTGAAGCTGAACGTATGCGCCAAGTCACGGTCATCAATGCACAAGCAGAAGCAGAAGAGTTATTAGTTCGCCAAGTGAAAAGAGCTGAAGCCGATGAAGCCAGCGCGAAACACAAAGCGGAAGAAATCAGCACCATGGCACAAGCTGAATTAGAAGCCTCCGCCAAACAAGCGGAAGCGAAAAAACGCTTAGCAGAAGGGATTGAGGCAGAACACGCTGCGTTAGGTTTAGCCGAAGCACGCGTTCGCCAAGCAACTGCTGAAGCCGAAGAAAAAGAAGGTTTAGTGCTTGCCAATATCACCGCTGAGAAACTGTTAGCCGAAGCCCGTGGTTTGAAAGAAAAAGGTTTAACCGAAGCGCAAGTGATGGAAGCCAAAGCGAAAGCAGAACAGCAACAAGGCCTTGCGGAAGCGAAAATTCTCGAAGAGAAATTAGCGGCACAAGCGCGTGGTGAAGAGCAACAAGCTAACGCGAAAGAAAAATTAGGTTTAGCAGACGCGAAAGTCCTTGAAGAGAAACTCGCTGCACAAGCACGCGGTGAAGGCCAATTAGGTTCAGCACAAGCAGAAGTTATCCGCCAGCGCCTGAAAGCCGAAGCTGACGGTTTAACCGACAAATTCAAATCTATGGATCACCTCAGTGACACCGCGCGTTCCCATGAAGAATTCCGTATGCGCCTTGAAAAAGAATTTGAGCAATCCATGGCCTCTATTGATGCAAACAAAGAAATTGCCCGTGAGCAGGCAGATGTCTTGGCCGCAGCGCTTAGCAAAACTAACATCGAAATTGTCGGTGGCGATGGCAGCTTCTTCAATACCTTCTCTAAAGCACTTAGCCTAGGTAAGGCTGTTGATGGCTTCATGGATAAAAGCAGCTTCGCTAAAGAAAATGTCGAAAAGCTGATTAACCGCAGCAAAGAAGATAAAAAAATCGATGTAGCGGCTTTACTGAAAAACCCTGAAGTTCAAGACCTTATCAATGGTTTTATGGCTGCTAAAGGCGCAGGCCAATTAGCAAAAACGGTAACGGCGAAACCCGTTCCACCCACTGATGACCAACTTTAGTTAATCAAAATCTGAGGGGGCTTTTTTGCCCCCTATTGCCTTTGTTTTTTAATCCATCTTAAGGGAATTCGCTGCACCATGTCAGATTTTCAGGAAACGGATCGCGAGCAAGAAATACTCGATAGCGCTGTTGCAGAAGGGGGCGCTTATGAAATATTACGTAAGCGACTGACCGAACAAGGCCAGCAACTTCATCAAAAAGCGACACAGCTCAATGAAAAACGCTTAGAAGAATTTGGCCAAAGCCAAATGGATATTATTGGGCGTATTCGTATTCGTACTGAAAATAACTGCCAAGCCCGAGATATTATTCGCGTGGGTGAATGGTTGTTATTTGGTTATAACGTTTTCCTTGGATTAAAAAAAGAAACGCACCTTGATGATGTGTTTTCATTGTATCGTTTGATTGAAAATGACGGTGAATTTGACGTTGAAACCGTCGACAATGAAGATACCTTTTTAAATGACACCCGCTTTGTTCAGGATTTTACTGAGCTCTATACCTATTATAAAAACACCCAATTACTGCAACTTGTTGAGCGTGATGGCAAGCTGTTAGCGAGCTTCCAAATAGGCGAGCGCATTACCGATGTACGCGTTTTTCGTTGGTCGATTTCAAGCGATAAACAGCGTATTGAATACATTGATAATCGAGGGGAGCGTGATATCGCCCTCCCTCCTGCTTATGACTTTGAGTGGCAAAAAACCACTCGCGAAGATACCGTAAATGGCCGTTACCCGCACATTAATATCCTCGATACCGTATTCGTTGAAACCATCGGTGGCGACTTAACAATCAAGTGTGAAAATAACACAGAAGATGGTTTAGGAATTTACCGTGAAGTGGTGCTGGATAAAAACCAGTCCCTCGATGATGCGCAAATTGAATATGCCCAAACGGGCAGTTTGATTATTTTAAAGATTTTGCCTTATCGGGAAGAAAGCTGGCGTTATCTGGTTTACAACACTCTGACCCAGTCTGTGCAGCGCATTGATGCCATTGGGCAGGCTTGTGTTCAACTCCCTGAAGATCACGGTATTATTTTCCCCGGTGGCTATTACCTGCAAAATGGTGAATACAAAACCTTTGAGCAACCAATGGATGGTATGCGTTTTCGCCGTTTACGTCGCTCACCCAATGGGGAAGACGTTTTATACGTTTTTTATTCGCCGAACCAAGGCCGTATCGCACTTTTCAACTATAACCTGATTGAACGTACCCTGTCCGTTCCATTGATTGGACACGGCTATGCCATGCTTGAAGATGGCAAAATGGTGCTGTTTGAAGGTGAGGGAGAAGAAGCCACCCGCGTACACCCAATGCAAGTATGGCAAACGCCTTTTTACTCCGATGAGTTTGCGGACAAACAGCCTGCTCGAGGGGGCTTTTTTGGCCGAATTGGTAATGCAGATTTAGTACGCGGTATTTCTGAAATATTGCATGTTGCCAAAGAGATTGAAGGCAATCAGGTCTCTATCACCCGCTATGAGCAGCTCAGCCAGCAACCTAAAAACTTGTTGGATTTGTACTACTGGTTTAGCGATGAGCAATGTTTAGAAATTGGTAAGTTACTCAAAGAAATCACGCAAACCAGTGAATTAGTCCTCGATGAGTATGAAAAGGTGGAGAGCATCCGCCAGCAGTCAGCTAAATCGATGAATGAGGCCGTTAGCCGGCAAAAATCGCTCTTAGCACTCACATTACCCGACAGCTGGAATGATATTCAGCAATTTGTAGATGGTTTAAATGCCCTAAACGCACAGCGTGGGCACTTGATTTCGCTGCGTGAATTTCGCTATATGGATTTAGATAAACTCAGCGAAATGGAAGGCGAAATTGAAAAAAATCAACAATATGTCTCCCAAGAAACCGCCGTTTTTCTCGCTAGCGATAAAGCACTACAACCTTTCAAAGCACAATTAACGGTTTTTGAAGAACAAACTGAAAAAGCGCAAAACAGCGCCCAATTAGATATCCCAATGAACGACATGGAAAAAATGTCAGCTGATTTGGATATGTTATCGAATTTAATGGCATCACTGTCATTCAATGATGTGACGCAGCAAACCCATATCATTGATTCTATTTCACAAATTTATGCGCAGTTGAATCAGTCACGGGCTCGCTTACAACAAAAGCGTAAGTCCCAAACCAGCGTTGAAACTGTGGCGCAATTTGGCGCACAATTCCGCTTATTTAGCCAAGGGATCACCAACGCATTGTCCCTTGCGACAGACCCAGAGCGTTGTGATGATCAGCTATCAAGATTACTGGTTCAATTAGAAGAGTTGGAAAGCCAGTTTAGTGGCCACGATGAGTTTCTTGATGATATCTTAGCCAAGCGCGAAGAATTACTCGAAACCTTTGAATCCCATAAACAAATTCTCATTGATGACCGCCAGCGCCGCGCACAAAACCTATTAACGGCCGCCGATCGCCTACTCGATAGCTTGCAACGCAGAACAACCCGTCTGCAATCTCAAGATGAGCTAAATGCCTTCTTTGCCTCAGACCCGCTTGCGTTAAAAACGCGAGAAATCATCGAAAAACTGCGGGAAATTAACGACAACGTTAAAGCTGATGATATCGATGCACGCTTAAAAGCGTCTCGCGACCAAGCGATCCGCATTTTGCGTGATAAAACCGATATTTTTGAAGATGGCGGTAACGTCATCAAATTGGGTCGCCACCGCTTTAGCGTCAACACGCAAGAGTTAGACCTGACTATTTTGCCTAAAAATAACCAACTTTGGGTATACCTCACAGGCACCGATTTTCAAGAACCAATTGAAAATGCAGAACTCGCGCAGTTACAGCCCTATTGGACAGCAACATTAGAATCTGAGTCAGAGACGGTTTATCGCGCTGAATACCTTGCTTATTCAATTATTTACTCAGCCGCTAAGCGCCAAGATGAACTCAGCATGGCGTTGTTAACCAGTGCGTTAACGTCCCCTGAGAAGCTGGAAAAAATCGTGCGCGATTTTGCAGGCCCGCGCTATAAAGAAGGCTATGAAAAGGGTATTCACGACCACGATGCCATTGCTATCTTAAAAAAATTAATTCCAATTGGTGAGAGCGCCGATCTCCTGCGTTATAGTCCTACTGCTCGGGCAATTGCCGCTATTTACTGGGAAACCGCTCAAAACGAAGAGTTTCCCGCACTTTGGCCTGAACGTGCCAGAACCGCGATGAATATTCATCAGCTGTTCCATAATGATAATGCCTTGATTGACCTACAAGCGGAAATTGAAGCCAATATCAGTTTGTTTTTACAAGATAATCCAATCCAGTGCCAAAGTTATGAACAAACACAAGCTGCGGAATACCTCAGCTTTGCATTAGCACGGACACCGATTGAATTGGTCTACAGCAAATATGCAAAAGAACTGGTTTTAGCATTACAAGACCGCTTAGAAGAAGCCCACATGTGGCTTGATTTCAATCGTTCCCAGCAAAATTTAGGTACGCGCTACGCTCAACGTTGGTCATTGATTCAAAATTGGCTGCAAGGGCTGTGCTCAACCCCTGAATTTGCACATCTGGTGCCTTATATACCGGGTGCAATTGCCATTATCATCTTAGATAAAGTGGCTTCAGCCCGTTACAGTGAAGCAGACCTTTACTTTAAAGTCAGTGGCTTACTGGGGGAACACCCAACCATTGAAAACCAAACACTGTCACTCAGTTTGGATAATTACTTTAGTCGGATGCGCGGGCAGCGAAAACGCTTTATCCCTGAGTTCCGTCAATACCAAGCTTTGCGCCAACGTATCGTCACAGAGGAACGTAGTCGCTTAAAACTGCATGAGTTTAAAGCGAAGCCATTAAGTTCATTCGTCCGTAACAAGCTAATTAATGACGTCTATTTACCAATTATTGGCGATAACATGGCGAAGCAAATTGGCGCACTCGGTGAAGGGAAACGTACCGACCTCATGGGGCTCTTGTTAATGATTTCCCCACCAGGTTACGGTAAAACCACCTTAATGGAGTACGCAGCCGATCGCTTAGGGCTGATTTTCATGAAAGTGAATGGCCCTGCTCTGGGTCATGATGTGCTTTCCCTTGACCCTGCACAGGCACCGAATGCCACCGCAAGGCAAGAGCTGGAAAAACTCAATTTAGCCCTCGAAATGGGAAATAACGTCATGCTGTATGTGGATGATATCCAACATACACACCCTGAATTCTTACAGAAATTTATTTCCCTGTGTGATGGAACACGGCGTATTGAAGGGGTTTGGAAAGACAAAACCAAAACCTACGATATGCGAGGTAAGAAATTCTGCGTCGTAATGGCGGGGAACCCCTATACCGAATCAGGTGAAGTGTTCCGTATCCCTGATATGTTAGCCAACCGTGCCGATATCTATAATCTCGGGGAGGTATTAGGCGGGATGGACGATGCTTTTGCATTAAGTTATATCGAAAATAGCCTGACTTCGAACCCCGTTTTAGCCCCTTTGGCACTAAGAGATCTCAATGACTTGTATCTTCTTGTGGATAAGGCCATGGGTAAATCGGTTTCAACCAATACACTGAGCTACCCTTACTCCGATGCTGAAATTAATGAAATCACTTTAGTCATCAAACAATTAATTAAGCTTCGTGACATTGTATTGAAGGTTAATCAACAATACATTGCCAGCGCCGCTCAGTCGGATAAATACCGCACTGAGCCTGCATTTCGTTTGCAGGGCAGTTACCGAAATATGAATAAACTCAGCGAAAAAGTCTCTTCTGTTATGAATGATGAAGAGCTAGAGCGGCTATTAGATGACCACTACCTCGGTGAAGCCCAATTGCTGACTACGGGTGCAGAGGAAAATTTACTCAAACTCGCAGAGTTACGAGGAACACTGACCGAAAAAGAAGCCGCACGTTGGCAGCAAATCAAGAAAGACTTTATGCGCCATAAAGCCCTTGGTGGTGATAATGCAGATATTGGTGATCGGGTGGTTGTCCAGCTCGCCTCTTTAGTCGAAAGCGTTCAAGCATTAGGTAAAGTGGAATGAAATACCCCCGCGTGACGCTATTAGTGGCTTTAGTTGCCCTATTAGTTGGCATTCAGCTGGTTAATAGCTTAACCGCGGGTGGGCTAATTCATTTTGGTATTATCCCTCGCACTGTCAACGGGCTGGTGGGTATTCTGTTTGCCCCTTTTATTCACGGAAGTTGGGATCACTTACTCAGTAACCTTCCCCCACTGATTATACTCAGCGCTCTATTACTCCACCGCACCGTCAAATTTTATCTCGTTACATCGCTCTTTATTATTGTTGTGGGAGGTTTGCTGGTGTGGCTAGTGGGTCGCAATGCCGTGCATGTCGGTGCAAGTGGCTGGGTTTTTGGCTTATGGGGGCTGTTGATTGCCCAAGGTTTTTTACGCCGAAAATTCGCTGACATCGCCATCGCATTGTTAGTGCTATTTTATTTTGGTGCAATGGCGAGCGGCTTATTACCCGTTCATCAGTATATTTCGACAGAATCCCATATTGCTGGCGCGTTATCAGGTATTTTGTTTGCTTGGATAATCACTAAAAGGGGAAAAAGCCGTCAGCGCACTGAAATACGGTAAACACAGCGCCCAGCTCCCTCTAACAAATACTGTTCACGTTCAATACTTACCTCTTTACCTATCACTTCTTGAAAGAGCGCTAATTCCGAGCGGCAAAAATTTTGGCAAGCCGTTGCGGCGGCGCAAATCGGGCAATGGTTTTCAATAAAAAGCCAATCTTCTCCCTCTTGCTCCACTTTTGCCATGTAGCCTTCTTCGCTGCGTACTTCAGCTAATGCGGCAAGGCGCTCTGCTAACGGTAAGTTTAGGCAGCGGGTGATATATTTTTCACGGCTTTCAATCTCTCGTTGGTGAATAAGTTTTTCCAAGCCATCATCACCAAAAATAGTCCGAACAGAATCAATCAGCTGCAACGCAAGCTGAGCATGGGTGTCAGGGAAACGCTGATGCCCCAATTCGGTTAACACCCAATTTTGCCGCGGCCGACCAGCGCCTGTTTGTGATAAACATTGGGCGCCTTCAACTAACCCCATCGATGTCAGTTTTTGAATATGTTGCCTTGCGGCTTCCCCTGTCATATTTAAATCGTTGGCTATCACTGACGTCGAAATCGGCCCTTTGGTTTTAATACAAAACAGCACTTTATCGACGGCTTGTGTTAGATTTAAATTATCAAAGTAATTACTTGCATTAATCATTATGCGACTCTATTATCCAAGCTGTTACTTGGATAATACCTCTTTTTTCCCTATTCCGTCTAGCGGGTCTCTTTATGAGCAATGAAACATCGACCTTACCACAGGCTAAGTGGGCTGATTTACTCAGCGGTACCAATGCATTACTGACTATCGCCCTTACCGGGGGCGTTGCCTTACATGCTATCAATATTTATATCGTCACCACAATCTTACCCAGTGTCGTTAATGATATTGGTGGTCTCGAATATTATGCATGGAATACGACCTTATTTGTAGCCACCTCAATTGTCGGATCTGCGCTTTCAAGCAAAGTACTCAATAGCTTTGGGCCCAAGTTGGCGTATTTAATCGCCCTCACCCTCTTTTCACTAGGCTCCATTTGGTGTGCAACCTCCCCCTCAATGTTGGTGTTATTGGGAGGACGTGCATTGCAAGGGCTCGGCGGGGGGATTTTATTTGCGCTCAGTTATGCCTTAATCCGTATCGTCTTTACCGAAAATTTATGGTCTCGAGCCATGGGCGTTGTGTCTGGAATGTGGGGAATAGCCACATTATGCGGCCCAGCCATTGGGGGAATTTTCGCACAAGGCGGTCACTGGCGCTGGGCATTTTGGGCGTTACTTCCTGTTGCGGTATTTCTTTCCGTTATTGTGATTAACCAATTACCTAAAAAACAATCTCAAACACCACAAAATAACAAGATACCGTTCTTGGCAATTTCATTATTGGTCATTTCAGTGCTCGCCATTTCCATTGGTAGCCTGTCCGATAAGCTGTTGATAAATATTATCGGTTTAATTATTGGTATTGCCTTGCTAGTTACGATGGCACGTTTAGATGGTAAAAATGGAAAACGGCTTTTACCCACAGGCAGTTATTCGCTGAAAAGTCCACTTGGCGTCATTTTCTTAACCATGTGTTTGCTTGTTGGCGGCATGACAACTGAAATCTATGTGCCTTATTTCTTACAAACAATCCATCACTTCTCACCACTGTCTGCTGGATATTTAACCGCAATCATGGCGGCAGGCTGGACTATTGGTGCACTATTTAGCGCCAATAAAACAGGGGCAATTGTTCTGAAGATAATCCGAACCGGTCCGGTCATCATATTTGTCTCTCTGATTGTGTTAGCCGTTTTAACCCATAATCAGCAGCTTATCGAGTCATTACCGCTATTTATTGTGTATTTAGTCGCAATGATGGGGGTCGGCCTTGGGATAGGCGTTTGCTGGCCTCACCTTGTTCTACGTGTTTTTAATGCAGCTCCAGAAGGTGAAGAAAACTTAGCCTCTTCATCCATTATTACAATCCAACTGTATGCGACTGCCCTTTCTGCTGCTTTGGTTGGCGTGGTCGTGAACAATAGCGGGTTAATGAATCCAGGAGGAATTGTAGGCGCACAACAAGCCTCAATTTGGCTGTTTGCGTTATTCGCTCTTAGCCCATTATTAGCTATCTTTTTGATCCGTAAAGTGAAGTAAAAAAAGGGAGCTAATTGCTCCCTCTTACTAATAAACTGATGACGTCTTTTTTGACCGCAAGAAAGCAGGCAAAACGATAATGCTGATTAACAAAACAAATATCGTTGCGACCATGACCGCTAAAAATGCATGGTCAAAAGCAATATTTGCCTGATTAACTAATAAATTAGCTTTATCTTGTGGTAATTTTTCCGCGACTAATAATGCCTCATCAATGCTGTCATAGGCTTTATCGCTAACCGTTATACCTTCTGGTAGAGAGAGCTTTAACGTATAAATCGCGCTCATCAACCCACCCATAAAAGTGACGCCAAGTACGCTGCCAATTTCATAGGCAATTTCTTCGATTGAGGCTGCCATCCCCGCTTTTTCATCTGGCGCGTTTAACATCACCGTCGTGGAAGCCGTTGTAAAAATGGCGCCCAAACCAAAACCAATCAAAAAGAGGAATGAAAGTAACAATATTCCTGTCGAGGTTTGATAGACCATCGTTAAACCGGCAACACCAACTAACGTACAAATAAAACCAAAAAGGGTTAGTTTTACCTCACCAAATTTATGCAAATACATACCCGCCAATGGTGCTGCTATCACAGAAGCCAATGGAATAGGGATGATATACAACGCCGCGACAAATGGGCTATAACCTAAAACAAGCTGCAAACGTTGGCTAAGCAATAACTCAACACCAACAATGACCACGATAGATAAAATCGCCATCATAATGCCCGCACTAAATTTCGGTTGTTTTAACAAGGCAAAATCAATCATTGGTGATTCAGACGCTATCTGCCGGCGTTTAAATGCCACCAAAAAGAAAACCCCAATCGCCCCTGAAATCACTACATGCATCCAATCGATATAAGGTTTACCGAGCTCTTTTAATGCGTAAATTGAACCAATTAAGCCAACTAGCACTAAAACTGAACCTAAAATATCGATTTTTTTATGACTTTTCCCACCACATTGTGGGATCAGGAAATACGCAAAAGGGATAACCAATAATACGACAGGGACATTTATCAGAAAAACTGACCCCCACCAAAAGTGGTTAAGTAAAATTCCGCCAACTAAAGGGCCAATTGCCGCGCCGCCTGATGCGACAGCAGACCATATCCCAATTGCCAGCGCCCTTTCTTTTGGGTCTAAAAAAACGTGCCTAACAATGGCAAGTGTCGCAGGCATACTCACCGCCGCACCAACGGCAAGGAAACCTCGTGATAAAATTAAGCTGGTTGCTGTGGGTGAAAATGCCGCACACAAAGAAGCGATACCAAATAATGGCAGCCCCAATAGAAACATCCGCTTATGGCCAACTTTGTCACTCAACATCCCAGCCGCGGGTAATAGGCCAGCCACCACCAGCGGGTACGCATTCATAATCCACAGTTTTTCGGATGATGTCGCCCCTAAATCGTGCGTTAATTTAGGTAATGCGGTATAAAGCACCGTGACATCAATAACGATAAGAAACAACACACTTGAAACTAACAGAAGCACTATCCAGCGCTTATAATCGGTCAACATAACATTCTCTCAATGAGTCTATTTGATCATCATTTATTGGTGATCGTGCTATAATATAAATCCATACGTACGTATTGAAAAGAGGTTTTCCTAAATGGGACGTCAACGAACTATCGACAGAGAAAAGCTGCTTGATGCTGCTGAAGATATTGTTATTCATCAAGGTGCTGCGGCTCTGACGATTGATGCCGTTGCAAAAGCAATGGGTATCTCAAAAGGGGGCGTCCAATACTGTTTTGGCAACAAAGATGCCTTAATTGATGCGATGTTTGAGCGATGGGGCCAGTCCTACGATACGATTTTTAATCAAGCCGTTGAACAAGATAACTCCCCAGAAGGGCAAGTTTTGGCGCATATGCAAGCCACCCACCAGCACGATAAAATCGCCATGGCAAAAGGCGCTTCATTGATGGCTTCGCTATTGCAAACCCCTGAATACCTCGAAAGCACGCGTATTTGGTATCGGGAACGCATCGCAAACCTCGACACATCAACAGAAAGAGGAAAATTAGCCCGCATGGTATTTTTAGCAACTGAAGGGGCTTTTATGTTGCGCTATATGGGGTTAATGGAAATCGATGATAGTGAATGGCAATCTATATTTAGTGATATGGAAAATTTATTGAAAAATCACTAATAATAATGTCCTTTTTTTAAATTAATAATCTCCTAATTCAATATTATTAAGTAACATATTAAAAAGGAGATTATTATGAGACCAATCATTACCCCTGTTACCACAAACCTTCGTTATGATTACCAACCACAAAAGACTAATAAAAATTTTATTTTTGATCATATAAAAAGCATAAATTCAAATAATGATAACGTGAAAATTAAAGATTATAGCTGTAAAAAACAGTATAAATTCAATGTAAATATTCCTTACCTTCCATCAAAAGAAAGTAAAATCACCAAAAAAATTGAAAAACAAAAACCAATTACCTCCATAAATAGAACCAAACTAGAAGATATTAAAACTATCGACTCTTTCGTTAGAAGAATAAAAGAAGAAAATATTCAATATATAACAAAAGATAATAGAGGCTATATCCATCAAGGTTTCCTGAATACGGTAACTAAAGGAAAACCCTCAACGTTATACCTTGATAGCACCAATTGTCTAGGTCATGGTTTTTATGGAACAGCCTATCGAGTTGGAAATTTTGTGATTAAAGTTCCTTTTTATGATATCTATGAAATAAATCCGCAAAGTGATGTAAATCGTTGCTCCTCTTTACTCAATAAATTAAATAAAAATATGAATTTTTCAAGAGCCATAACTTTTGATAATGGAAAAGATGTTTTAATTTCAAAGTATGTTTCTGGAAAAAACATTATTGATGATGATGCTTATAACTTTGTTAAACAAAAAGGTCATATCATTTTTGATTATGGTTCCAATGGCAATGTCAAAGTGGATGATAATGGGAAAAAATATGTGATTGATGCCGACCTTATAACGCAGCCTACTGAGTTAAAACGTTATCCCTCATTAGGGACACTAAACATACGCAAAGTCTATAAAAATATATTTATTGAAAAGCCACTTGGTGCTAACGAAAAAAAACCGCTCTATTATTCTGAAATAGAAGACCTGTTACCGAGTAAATAAGATTGTTTTACAGGTATTCTCGATGAGAATACCTGTGAAATACCACGATAAAATTGAAAATAATGAACAGGTGAAATAATATCCTCAAGTAAAAGCTCTGACACAGTGAAATCAACAAGGTGATAAGGCATGGATAATAACCAGATAACGGCACTATTACCTGATACAGGGTCATTTTTCTTACGGGGAAAAATGACCCCAGAAGCAGGAAAATGGGTCAGAGAGCCTTTATGGAAAGGCGTAAAACTCGTCTTAATGATGAATGGTGAACTTGAATGCCAGCCTGATAATAAAAAAACGGTTTCGTTGTCGGGCGCATCATTATGCGTGATTGCAAACCAACACGAGCAAGAAAGCCAGCAACGCTTTTTACAAGCGGATGACGTGCGTTATGTCTCCGTGTGCTTATCTGAACACTTACTCGATTCCTTTCAAATTAAACAACCTGAGTTGCTACTCGCTGCAAAACATCAAGGGCCCCAATTACTTTCTAAACACGCAGGTAATGTCCTCACTGCATTAGGAAATCAAATACTGAACTGCCCTCTCAGTGGCGCACTTGGAAACATGTATTTAACAGGTAAAGTACTCGAACTTTGTGCTCATTCATTTGAACATATCCAACAAAGCCACCAATCTATTCATCATCCAAAACTTAGCAGCCATGACATTAGTAAACTCAATGAAGCCAAAGCGTTGATTTTAGCTGATTTAGCGCAACCGCCAAGTTTATATCAACTTAGCCGACTATCCGGGCTCAACATTCGTAAACTCAATTTTGGATTTAAACAGCTGTTTGGTTCTTCCATTGCGCCATTTATTCAAGAACAACGCCTCCAGTTAGCTTACCGCCTATTATCAACCGGTGCAGAACAAGTTTCGACAATTGCATGGAAAGTCGGTTATTCACCAGCACACCTTTCAACAGCCTTTCGTAAACGATTTGGCTTTTCACCCAAAACATTGTGTTGATTATTTATCAATCCAATCAATAGGATATTTATATTCACAAATAAATAGTCTGAATACCCAAAGCGACGTGAATACCGAAAAAGTGTAAATGAGATACATTCTCGTTTTATCTTTCTTGCTAGGGTTCGCATCTCAATGAAAAATTATCCGTATTCACCTATTTACCTTACTGTTATTTCATTAATTTTTTCGTCTGCTGCCTATTCAAAAGAAAACAATCAAGCCAAACACGAAAAAATTATTGTCACCGCCTCCCCTATACAATCCCCAACAGGAAAAGTAGAGGGATATGTGGCAACTCGCAGTACTAGCGCAACAAAAACCAATACCGCGTTAATTGAAACGCCACAAGCCATCAGTGTTGTCACACGCGACGAAATGAGCACTCACAATGCACAGTCTGTCGGTGAAGCGCTGCGCTATACCTCTGGTGTGCTACAAACCAACGGGGCGGCATCATCGCGCTTTGATAGCTTAAATATCCGTGGTTTTAATGCATCCAGCACGGGAATGTTAAGAGATGGCTTACGCAGCACCACCGCGCAAGCATGGCCTAAAGTAGAACCTTATGGCTTAGAGCGCGTTGATGTCATTCGTGGTCCTTCTTCCGTTTTATACGGACAAAACTCACCAGGTGGGATCGTTAACCAAATCACTAAGCGGCCTTTGTATCAGCCTCTTCATGAAATTGAAGTACAAGGTGGTAACTTTGACCGCCGCCAACTACAAGGGGACTTTAGTGGCCCAATTGATGGCAGCGAAAAATACTTTTATCGTCTAACGGGGCTAGTACGTAAAAGTGATACGCAAATCAAACACATCAAAGACGATAAAGTCTATATCGCCCCAGCCTTTACTTGGTTACCGAATGACAATACGACATTCACGGTATTAGCTGATTACAGCCATGATAAGTTTGGTGCCCCGCGCCCTTTCTTACCGTTGAATGGCACGCTGCTTCCTAATCCTAATGGCAAGGTGAATCCTAATGTTTTCCTCGATGAGCCCGGGTTAAAAAATGATAGGACACAAGCATCTCTGGGTTATCAATTAGATACTGATTTTAACGAGACCTTTTCGGCTCACTCAGGCGCGCGTTTTAGCCATACCGATTTAAATACGAATATTGCGCAGGGAATGTACCTTTCTCCCGATATGAAAACCTTAAACCGTGTGGCTTACCATTTTCGCATTAAAGGCGATGTGCTGAGTTTAGACAACAACTTACAGGCTAACTGGTGGGTAGATAACGTCGAAATGACCTCACTTGCAGGTGTGGATTATCGTCATACTCGCGAAGACTATATTTTGATGACCGGAAAGGCGAGCTCAATCGATATTTATAACCCGAGCTACGGCGGTGATTACGGCCCTGTCAATAATATGATGTCAAACACGCTACAAACTAGCGACCAAGTGGGCGTTTATGCACAGCAGCAAGCGAAATTTGATAACGGCGTGATCTTGGTTTTAAGCGGGAGAGAAGATTGGTCGAATAGCAAAACACGCAATCGAAAGAGTGAAACATCTACCGAACAGCGGGACAGTAAATTTACCTACCGCACCGCCGCTATGTATGTCACTGACTTTGGATTAGCTCCCTATGTAAGCTATTCCACGTCATTTAACCCGCAACTCGGGGTAAACTTTTATGGCAATAACTATAAGCCGATTACTGCCAAACAAATGGAAGCTGGGCTGAAATATCAACCAGAAGGCAGCAACACCAATCTCACTTTAGCGGTGTTTGAATTGAAGCAACAAAACATGCTCACCGCCGATCCTAAAAATAATTTAAATAGCTTACAAACAGGGGAAGTTCGCTCAAGAGGCGTTGAATTACAAGGTGTTTACTCGCCATTTGATGGCCTAGATTTAACCGCTGCGTATACCTATAACCAATTGGAAAACACCAAAACTAACAATGCCTCAGAAAAAGGTAAACGCCCTACAGGGTTACCTGAGCACACCGCGTCAGCATGGGCAGATTACACCTTGCAAAGCGGGCAATTACAAGGCTTAGGGCTTGGTGCAGGTGTTCGTTATACAGGTTCATCCCCTGTGAATAATGATGACACTATTTCGAACCCATCAAATACCCTGTTTGATGCTGCTGCACATTATGATTTAGGTGGGATCAATGCCAACTTGAATAACTGGCGAGTGGGTGTAAACGTCAACAATATTACCAATAAACAATACTATACCAGTTGTTCAATGGGTGGATGTTCTGTTGGCTTTGATAGAACCGTGATTGCCTCATTACGGTACCGCTGGTGATCGTGATGGCTAAGCATTCTTCACGTCAATATTGGCTAAAAATCCATTTATGGCTCGGTTTAGTGATCGGTTTTTTCATTGCTATTTTAGGCATTTCTGGGTCGCTGCTATTACTGAAGAAACCCATTTTAGAATGGGAAATTGGCCAACAGGTGTTGTATGCCACGCCGCATACACAAGGGACATTGCTGTCGTCAGACATTTGGCGACAGCAAGCGACAAATAGCTATCCACAGCTCAATAAAGTAATGGGAGTTGCACCACCGAACAGTGGCTTTATTCCTGCAACGAATGCGATGGTGTTTGGCTCTGTTACCCCATCGAATAAACTGGGCATCGCCTTTATTGACCCAATCAATGCCGATGCAAAAGGGTTTGTTATTTTTGATGATTTACTCTTTGCCAAAGTGGTTTCATTACATCGTTTGCTGCTATTACCTCCTGACATAGGAAGCTGGTTGGTATTGACTTGTGGCGTGGTGTTGATCGTATCAATAGTGAGTGGTGCCCTATTATGGTGGCCAAGGAAAAATGTGTTTTCCATGTTAGTGCATTGGAAAAAAGGCCTAAAAAATGGGGCAAAATGGCGCCAATGGCACTATTTCTTTGCTATCTATTTTACTCTCCCACTTTTTATTATTGCCTTCAGCGGTGTGCTGCTAGCTCGCCCCAATTTATTCACTTCATTAATTTCAGCCCAAGAAATCAAAGGTTTGGTTTCAACTCTCCATAGCGAAATTGGACTGGGTTTCTTTGGGCTGCTTATTGTGTTTTTTTCCGGCTTTTTATTACCCTTCTTGTACATCAGTGGCGTGGTGATTTGGTGGAAAAAACGGCGCTCTTTTGCGCTATCTGATAACAGGATAAAACAATGAAATTATTACGTTCTTTACTCTCATTCGGTCTCTTTTCATTTTCCATCTACAGCCAAGCAGTTACCGTGACCGATATTACCGGCCGACAAGTGCAAGTCCCTGACCACGTTCAACGCATTTTGCTGGGGGAAGGACGGATGATTTACCCACTTTCCATCTTAGAAAAAGAGGCGCCATTTCAACGCATCGTTGGGTGGCAAGGGGATTTTCGTGATTTAGATGTGCAAGGTTATGCCGCTTACAAGGCGGTGTTTAAACACATTGATGATATTCCAACTGTTGGCGGTGGCTCAGAAGATACATTCAGTATCGAAAAAGCCTTAGCCCTGCAACCTGATCTCGTCATTTTACCCTTAACAGGTGGCCATGGCCCCGGCGCTGGCAGTGAAGCGGCTCTTTTACTCGAATCAGCTGGAATTGCGGTAATTCACGTGGATTTTAGTCAGCACCCAATCAAACACACTCAATTAAGTATGAAGATACTTGGTCAAGCTATTGGTAAAGAGGCTAAAGCCAACGAATTTAATGCCTATTACCAGCAAAAGATGGATGAAATTATTGCGCGTATTCCAACCAATATAGAAACTAAAAATAAGCCAACGATTTTTGTGGATTATCTTCCCGGCTTGCAAGAATGTTGCGGGTCACCGGGGAAAGGCAGCATGACGGATATGATAAACCTTGCTGATGGCATCGCAATTGGTGAAAAAATTATTCCCGGGGCAATTGGCAAGCTTAACCCAGAATTTATTTTGGCAAGTCAGCCCGATGTATATGTGGCTACAGGGGTTTTCCCTGAAGGTAAAGCAGGGGTCACTGTTGGCTATTCCGCCACAGAACAAGCTGCACAATCGAGTTTAAAAGCCATTTCGATGCGCAAGCCGATAGGTCAATTGCGCGCGGTCGAACAAAGGCGAGTGCATGGTTTGTGGCATATTTTCTATGATTCACCTGAAAATATTATCGCCTTTCAATCGTTAGCAAAATGGCTACACCCAGAGTTGTTTAACGATATTGACCCTGAAGCTACCCGCAAAGAAATGTACCAGCGATTTATGCCAATCCCTGCGACAGGGATATTTTCATTGACGTTGAAATAACGTTTTATCTTGGTGGGTCAGTTATGGAAACCAATAGCCGACTCACCATTTCAAAATAAACGATTTACCGCGTCAAGAAAACACCTCTTTCATCCTCAATTATTATTTGTTTTAACGGCTTATGAATTCCGCCATCATCCGTATGCAGAATAAACACAAATAAAACCTGACAAATGACTGATTGAGGATAATCACGAGGCCGATATTTTGAATATATCTGCCATCCATTTGCAGAGTACCTTTCATGCATTCTTTTCATTGCATCAACAACAGAATTCGCGGCTTGCCCCTTATTGATTTTAGTCGATTTTTTTTGGTGATAGATAAAGGCATCCGCAACCGTCTTAGCGATAATATGAAAAACTTGCCCAACAGATAAACTCTCTAATAAATTAGCAATGTTTTTTGTCGTTTTTTCACCAATTTGAAAAGAAGTAAAGCCATATTCAGACATTTCATTATTAAGATAAAAAAAGCACTCAAATAAATTATTCTTTTTACATAATATGATGAGTTCTTCTTTGTTTTCGTTTAAAAACTGCATATTTGATAACTTATCTTCTAACAAATCAATAATAACTGATAAGTTATCTGTTTCTGCAATAACAACCTCCCAGCACATCAAAATTGTATTGAAATTAATATATTCATCATTCATATACAATCGATCTAAATTAGTCACTGAGCTAATAACCAGTACACCTGCTGTATAGAGTTGTTCGATAATAAATCTGTCAAATTCATCACTCGGCGTCAGTTTTTTACACTTCTGACTTTCAAGGTTTTCTAAATACATTAGGTCTTCATCGGCACTATGGCGTATCAGTGCAAGTAAAAAAACACTATTTTCAAAGGAAAGGTCATTGATACTTATAGCGGTTTCTTTTTTATAAAGCCTCATCATATCAATGTATTCTACCTTCTCTAACCGCTCTTTTTCATTTTCAATACGAATACAATCAATACATATATGTTCTAAATTATCTAAATGACTAAAATGACTTCTATCTTTTAATGGTTCTATTTCACCACAGGAAACGCATTTTAGCTTTAAACAATAAGCTTTACAGCTTTGAGCAACGATTGCTTTTATTTCTTTAGTTTTTAACTGTGTTTTTTCTTCTAATTTAAGCATTGAATATGAAAAACGACTATTTTCCTCAACCTGCCAATATAATTGACACAAAGATTCATACTCTTTATTAATTACATCAATAAATATAATTTCCATATTTTATTTCCTTGTTTTTTTCATTTTATATTAAAAAAAACAAAAAATAGAAACTATATTTTTTAGATAATAAAAAAGGCCCATTACGATAAAATAATGAGCCGTTGGTTAACGCAAAATGGTAAGAAAACCGTTGAAAACAAAATCGCCTCTTTTGATGAAACTAAGAGGGGATCACGCCCAGCAATCTAAACCAAAAATAATCCAGAGGAACTAACAAAAGGAAAGTCAGTATAAATAATATAATACATAACCTAACGCCATCCATTAATGGCACTTTGCCCATCCCCATAGCCACAACAATGGGGGATGCCTGATAAGGCAACAATGGCGTTGAATAACCAATAACCTGTATCATCAATACGGCAATCATGGGTAACCCAGTTGCACTGGAGAGCGATTCTGCCAACGGTGTATATAATGCAGGGACACCATTAGCCGTTACGACAAAGTTTAGCCCGCTGGTCAACCCAACTAAGCTACCAAAATCCACAAATGGGCTATTAGGGTCCAATGGCAATAATTTTTGAAGGTAAGTACCTACTACCATTCCGACATTGGAATAACTCACTAATGTTGCTAGGCTTAAGATCCCCGCTACATAAATACAGGTACGGATATTTACCGCTTGAACAAATTCATCATTGGTCACAAACCCCACTTTCGGTAGCAAACATAAACATGCCGCCACTAAACCAACCCATGCAGGGGAAATACCATGGGTGGTATCCGTAATCCAAAAAAGTAAGGTTATCGCCAAAAGAAGACCCAGTTTTTTCTCATTACGGCTCATCGGTGGTAATTTTTTTTGTTCAGCTATCGGCTGTAATTTGGCAGGAAATAGGAAATAAATACACAGAACAACTAAAAGACCTTTGATTAGCCCCAGAATAGGCATATGGAGAAATAGGTAGTTTAGATAAGATAGCTTTATCCCGTAGGTGGTTTCTATTGCACCAGCCATCACTAAATTCGGTACGTTGGCAGGTAATATCGTGGCTGAAAGTTGGAATGTACCAAACCCGACGGCTAACGCTAACCCTATACGCCCTCGGCTGCCACTTTCTAATCCGACTTTATCCGCAATCGCCATCACAATAGGCATCAATAGTGCAATCCGCCCCATGTTCGATGGCATGATAAAAGCCAACCCATAAGCGAGGATCACCACTCCGATAATTAATTTCAACCATGAATTGGTAAATCGCCCTGAGATATGTTGAGCAATACGCTCCGCCAGCCCAACTTTATTAATCGCAAAACCAAGGATAAAGCCGCTTAACACAAGCCAAAAAGCTTCTGAAGTGAATCCTGAAAAAATTACATTAGTCGGCGCTAAATGCAAACATGCTGCCGCGGCTAGAAACAGTAACGCCACCAAATATTCAGGGAGTTTCCCTGTCGCCCAAAAACCGATTGTGATTGCAATGACTATCGCACTAACCCATTCTATCTCTGCCATCTAGCTCGCCTTATATTGGTTTTTATTATTTTCTATTATCGTTTCAAAGCCACATCAAGAAAATTAAGTATACACAAAATTAATACCCTACGAATGCACATATAACCAGCTAAATACCACCGCTTTGTTATAGTTCAAAACGGTGATTTTATATACATTCAACCTTATTTTTAACACTATAATGAATAAGGTAAACAGTATGGTTATAGCGATTACTTACTCAAAATATGTAGGTCACCCGATCACTCAAAATAAAGTCATCAGTGATGAATTAACTAAATCACAATGCCATATATTGTCAGTCAACAATACGCCATCTCAATTACTACAGAATAAGCCAATTGAAATGATTGATAGATTTTCAGCTCAAATTAGACGCGGTAATATTTCAATTAAAAATTTAAGAAAAATTGGAGAGGGTAGCTATGGAATTGCATATCGTTTTGAAAATTACGTTGTAAAAGTTCCCAAAAAACCAGATCAGTCAGTGCCTGAGTATGCAACTTGCAAAAGAACGTCCCGTATATTAAATGAAATCAATGGCGATGATTTTTCCAGAGAATCTAGCTTACCCGATACTGGCCAACGTGTATTAATTACTAAGTTTGTCAATGGAGCGGATGCTTCACCGCTAGAAGCCTTTGATTTTATAAAATCTCACCAGCGTATTCTTCATGATTTCTATGTGCTGGGTAATGTGAAGAAAGATAAGAATGATAAATTATATTTAATCGATGCCGATCAAGTCACTTTATCTTATCAAGACCGACGAAATTCAATAGCAAGTGAGAAATTTTATGAAGATTTTTCGTGCTTTCGTGGCGAGGAGTTGGTGGTGCCTAAAAAAATGAAAACACCTGAAAATTACAGTTTAGATTAAGATTTTTATTGAGAGTAAAGCCGATATAACGCAATGAAATACCTTCATTGACGTTATACCAGCCGCAATTCTAAATTAATGGATACTGATTACTCAACCGTCACGGACTTCGCTAAGTTACGTGGTTGGTCAACGTCCGTTCCTTTGATTAATGCAACATGGTAAGACAACAGTTGCAGGGGAACAGTGTAGAAAATTGGTGCAATCAACTCTTCAACATGTGGCAGAGAAACTATTTTCATGTTTTCGCTTGCAACAAATCCCGCATCTTGATCAGCAAATACATAGAGTAAGCCACCACGTGCGCGCACTTCTTCAATATTGGACTTCAGTTTTTCCAATAATTCATTGTTAGGTGCGATGATGATAACAGGCATATCAGCATCGATTAACGCTAATGGGCCATGTTTTAATTCGCCCGCGGCATAAGCCTCAGCGTGAATGTACGAAATCTCTTTTAATTTCAATGCCCCTTCAACAGCAATAGGGAATTGGTCGCCACGACCTAAGAATAAGGCATGGTGTTTGTCAGAGAAATCTTCGGCTAACGCTTCGATGACTTTATCTTGCGACAGCATGCTTTCAATGCGTGCAGGAAGTGCATGTAACGCATGAGAAATACGTTCTTCTAACTCAGGGTTTGCGCCTTTTAAGCGGCCCATATACGCCACTAACATCAGTAAAACAGTTAATTGGGTCGTAAAGGCTTTGGTAGATGCCACACCAATCTCAGCACCCGCTTTTGTCATCAATGCAAATTCAGATTCACGCACCAATGAGGAGCCTGCAACGTTACAAACCGCTAATGAGGTCAGATAGCCTAACTCTTTTGATAAACGCAGCGCAGCCAGTGTATCCGCCGTTTCCCCTGATTGAGAAAGGGTGATCATCAAGCTATTTTTGCGATGCGCAGGGTTACGGTAACGATACTCAGAGGCAATTTCCACATCGCATGGAATACCCGCTAAAGATTCAAACCAGTAACGTGCAACCATCCCTGCGTTGTAAGAAGTTCCGCAAGCAACGATTTGGATATGCTCAACTTGAGACAAAATTTCGTTCGCTTTCGGGCCTAACTCGCTTAAATCGATACCGTTATCTTTATCAAAACGCCCTTCAAGGGTGTTTTTAATGGCCATCGGCTGTTCATAAATTTCTTTTTGCATGTAATGGCGATACACGCCTTTATCACCTGCATCATATTGAACATTCGATTCAATTTGTTCGCGCTCAACTAGGGCACCGCTGTTATCAAAGATACGAACAGTACGGCGAGTAACTTCAGCAACATCCCCTTCCTCAAGGTAAATGAAACGACGAGTCACAGGTAACAATGCCAGTTGGTCAGACGCTAAGAAGTTTTCGCCCACACCTAGGCCGATAACCAATGGGCTACCAGAGCGTGCAGCGACTAATAACTCAGGAATACGGCTATCCATAACCACAGTGCCGTAAGCGCCGCGTAATTGTGGAATAACACGTTGAACCACTTCCACCAGCGAGCCGCCTTTTTGTTGTTCATGATGAACAAGGTGCGCAATCACTTCAGTGTCAGTTTCTGAACTAAAGACATAACCAAGCTTTTTCAGTTCGTCTTTGAGTTCTAAATAGTTTTCAATAATACCGTTGTGAACAACCGCAATATAACCCGATGTATGTGGGTGAGCATTACGTTCACTTGGCACGCCATGCGTCGCCCAACGAGTATGTGCAATCCCCGTTCCGCCTGATACTGGGTTTTTCTCTGCCTCTTCCGCCAGCATTTGCACTTTGCCCACTTCACGTAAGCGTTGCAAATGACCTTCGTGATCAACCACAGCCATACCCGCTGAGTCATAACCACGATATTCAAGACGACGAAGACCTTCTAACAGAATTTCTGCGATATCACGTTGTGCAACAGCACCTACAATTCCACACATATTTTATTGATTCCTAGACAAAAGGTTTCTTTCTTTAGAAACCTTCATTTGTCGTAACCTAATTGTTTTTCAGCTTTCGCTGTTCCCCAGCCTTGTAGAAAATGGGGAGATATTTTTATGCCACCTTGGGTAGCTATTTTATAATTTACTGCTTTTTATATTCAAAGGGGCAATCGGCCCCTTATCAAAATTCACTTATTTTTTCTTGACCGGGCGCTGCCAGTTTTTAATGTGCATTTGCTTAACGCGGCTGACGACTAATTCGTCTTCGTTAACATCACGAGTCACCGTCGTGCCAGCACCAATAGTGGCGCCTTTCGCGACCGAAACAGGGGCGACTAATTGAGTATCTGAACCCACAAAAACATCATCACCGATAATGGTTTTATGCTTATTCGCACCATCATAGTTACAAGTGATGGTCCCTGCGCCGATATTCACGTTATCGCCAATTTGCGCATCACCAAGGTAACTTAAATGCCCCGCTTTTGAACCTAAACCTAAAGAGGCATTTTTCATTTCAACGAAATTACCCACATGCGCTTTAGCCGCTAATTTAGCACCCGGACGCAAACGAGCAAAAGGACCAACCGTACATTCTGATGATAATTCAGAGTTTTCTATGACTGAATATGGGCTAATAATTGAGTTATCGCCAATCACGCAATCCCTTAAGATACAGCCAGATTGAATTTGTACGTTGTTACCCAGCGTCACATTCCCTTCAATAATGACGTTGGTATCGATAATAATGTCACGTCCATGGGTTAAGGTACCGCGAATATCAAAACGCTCTGGGTCGATTAGCATCACACCCGCCAGCAATAGTTTTTCTGCTTGTTCTTTCTGGTAAACACGCTCAAGTGCAGCCAGTTGCAAACGGTTGTTAACCCCTTCCATCTCACTTAAACGGCTTGGGTGAACAGTTGCTACCTTGTTACCTTCTTTATGTGCAAGGGCAATAATATCCGTGATGTAGTATTCACCTTGCGCATTATCGTTGTTCAGCTGAGCCAACCAACGTTTGAAATCTTTACCGCTTGCAACCATGATCCCCGTGTTAATCTCTTGGATTTTACGTTGCTCTTCAGTCGCATCTTTTTGCTCAATAATACCGACAACTTCATTATTTTCGCGAATGATACGACCATAACCTGTTGGGTTATCTAAAATCACGGTCAGTAAGCCAATCCCGCCTTGGGGTTTGACTTCAATCAGGCGGTCTAACGTATCTTTAGCAATTAGAGGTACATCACCGTACAACATGACAATATCTTCATCGTCTTGGAAGCTTGGTGCTGCCTGTTGCATTGCATGACCTGTACCGAGTTGCTCTGCTTGCAGAACCCAATTTAAATTCTGCTCACCCAGTTTTTCTTTCAGTAAATCACCGCCATGCCCGTATACCAGATGGATATCTGATGCACCGATTGATTTTGCAGTATCAATTACGTGCTGAACCATTGGTTTGCCCGCAAGTAAATGCAAAACTTTAGGCAAATCTGAATACATCCGTGTGCCTTTACCGGCAGCTAAAATTACGACACTTTTTCTTTGCACAGTCATTTTTCCTGAAACTCCAACTTTGGGATGAAAGTAAACCTATTTCCTATCTAAAATACTACATATTTCGCTCAAATAAAAAAGCCAGTTAGGATTAACCAACTGGCTTTTTTTACTATACCGCTATCATTACATTAGCTTTTTAGTTAACTCGATGACTCGAAGTTTCGCTATTGCTTTTGCAAGTTCTGCCGATGCCTGAGCATAATCAACATCGCCGTGTGCTTTACGGACGTGTTCTTCCGCTTTGCGTTTAGATTCCACTGCACGAGCTTCGTCTAAATCTTTACCACGGATCGCTGTATCAGCGAGTACGATAACACCGTTTGGTTGCACTTCTAAAATACCGCCAGAGAGGTAAATTAGTTCTTCTTCACCAAACTGCTTGGTAATACGTACCATGCCCGGTTTTATGGCAGTCAGCAGCGGGGTATGCTGTGGATAAATCCCCAGCTCACCTTCACTACCTGTCACCTGAATTTTCTGTACTAGGCCTTCAAACATTTGTTTTTCAGCACTCACTACAGTCAGGTGGTATGTCATTGCAGCTACCATATCAACCTCCTGTCAGCTGGATTAAAGCTTTTTCGCTTTTTCCACAGCTTCTTCAATGGTACCAACCATATAGAACGCTTGTTCTGGCAGGTGGTCGTAATCACCGTTCAGGATACCGCCGAAGCCACGGATAGTGTCTTTCAGGGAAACGAACTTACCTGGTGAACCGGTAAATACTTCAGCAACGAAGAATGGTTGAGACAGGAAGCGCTGGATCTTACGAGCACGAGCAACAACCAGTTTGTCTTCTTCAGACAGTTCATCCATACCCAGAATTGCAATGATATCTTTCAGTTCTTGGTAACGTTGCAGAATAGACTGAACGCCACGTGCAACATCATAGTGCTCTTGACCAACGACGAGTGGGTCTAACTGACGGCTAGTAGAGTCCAGAGGGTCAACCGCTGGGTATATACCCAGAGATGCGATTTGACGGCTCAGAACTACCGTTGCGTCTAAGTGAGCAAAGGTTGTTGCTGGTGATGGGTCAGTTAAGTCATCCGCAGGAACGTAAACCGCTTGTACGGAAGTGATAGAGCCCGTTTGAGTTGAGGTAATACGTTCTTGCAGAACACCCATCTCTTCCGCCAGCGTTGGCTGATAACCTACCGCTGATGGCATACGACCTAACAGTGCTGATACTTCAGTACCTGCTAAGGTGTAACGATAAATGTTGTCAACGAACAGCAGTACGTCACGACCTTCGTCACGGAATTTCTCAGCCATAGTCAGACCAGTCAACGCAACGCGCAGACGGTTTCCTGGTGGCTCATTCATCTGGCCATAAACCAGTGATACTTTATCCAGAACGTTTGAGTCGGTCATTTCATGATAGAAGTCGTTCCCTTCACGAGTACGCTCACCAACACCCGCGAACACTGAGTAACCTGAGTGCTCAATCGCGATGTTACGGATCAGTTCCATCATGTTTACTGTTTTACCAACACCCGCACCACCGAACAGACCAACTTTACCACCTTTCGCGAATGGACAGATTAAGTCCATTACTTTGATACCGGTTTCCAGCAGTTCTGTTGAGTTAGCTAACTCTTCGTAGCTTGGTGCTGCACGGTGAATTGACCAGCGCTCTTCTTCGCCGATATCACCTTTCATATCAATAGGTTCACCCAGAACGTTCATGATACGTCCTAAAGTTGCTTTACCTACTGGTACTTCGATTGGGTGCTCTAAGTTTACTACTTGTAAACCACGGCTCAGGCCATCAGATGTACCCATTGCGATACAACGGACAACACCACCGCCTAACTGTTGTTGAACTTCCAACACCAGTTTTTCTTTACCGTTAACAACCTCAAGAGCGTCGTACACTTTTGGTACGTCATCTTGAGGGAACTCGACGTCCACAACGGCGCCGATTACCTGGATAATCTTTCCAGTAGCCATCTTGAATCCTCTACGTAATTCGTAAACCTAGCTGTTAAACCGCGGAAGCACCCGAAACGATTTCGGTAAGCTCCTGAGTAATGCTGGCCTGACGAGCTTTGTTGTAAACCAACTGCAACTCTTTGATCAGGTTTCCACCATTATCAGTAGCGGCTTTCATCGCTACCATTCGTGCGGCCTGCTCACTAGCCAGGTTTTCAACGACGCCCTGATAAACCTGCGACTCGATATAACGACGTAGCAGGGTATCCAGCAACGCCTTAGGATCGGGTTCGTATATATAATCCCAAGACTTCTTCTTCAATGTTTCGTCATTGCTTGCAGGCAATGGCAGCAATTGAAGAATAGTTGGCTCCTGAGACATTGTATTGATGAACTTATTCGTCACCACATACAGTTTATCCAAACGCCCTTCATCATAGGCTTGTAGCATAGTTTTAACTGGACCAATCAAGTCCGAAAGCGTTGGGTTATCCCCCATTCCGGTAACTTGTGTTACGACGTTACCGCCCACAGAACCGAAGAATGAAACCGCTTTAGAACCGATTAAAGCCAAATCAACCTGAACGTTTTTCTCAGACCATGACTTCATGTCCGCGAGAAGTTTTTTGAACAAGTTAATGTTCAAACCACCACACAGACCACGGTCTGTTGAAACAACCAGATACCCGACACGCTTAACTTCACGCTCTTCGAGATATGGGTGTTTATATTCCAGATTACCTAACGCTAGGTGACCAATCACACTGCGCATGGTTTCTGCATAAGGACGGCTGGCCGCCATGCGTTCCTGCGTTTTACGCATTTTGGACGCAGCGACCATTTCCATCGCTTTAGTGATCTTTTGTGTATTTTGTACACTTCCGATCTTGGAACGTATCTCTTTTGCGCCGGCCATTTCTGCTTCTCCTTATTAACCAGACGGCCCTAAAAATTCGGGCCGAATAGTATTACCAGGACTGAGTTGCTTTAAATGATTCGAGCAGTTTTTTCAACTTGCCTTCGATATCATCGTTATAGCTACCAGCCGGGCCAATTTCGTTCATAAGGTCAGCATGCTCGCGCTGTGCAAAAGAAACTAAAGCAGCTTCAAACGCACCAATTTTCGCTAACTCAACATCATCCAAGAATCCACGTTCTGCCGCGAACAGAGACAGTGCCTGCTCTGCTACTGACATCGGTGCATACTGTTTCTGTTTCAGCAGTTCAGTTACTTTTTGACCATGACTTAACTGTTTACGAGTCGCGTCATCGAGGTCGGAAGCAAACTGAGCAAACGCTGCAAGTTCACGATACTGAGCAAGTGCAGTACGGATACCACCAGACAGTTTCTTAATGATTTTAGTCTGAGCAGCACCACCAACACGAGATACTGAAATACCTGGGTTAACCGCTGGACGAATACCAGAGTTAAACAAGTTAGATTCCAGGAAGATCTGACCATCTGTAATCGAAATTACGTTTGTCGGTACGAATGCAGAAACGTCACCAGCTTGGGTTTCAATGATAGGCAGAGCTGTCAGTGAACCAGTTTGGCCTTTAACTTCACCTTTAGTAAAGTTTTCTACGTATTCAGCGTTAACGCGAGCAGCACGCTCAAGCAGACGTGAGTGCAGATAGAAAACGTCACCTGGGTAAGCTTCACGTCCTGGTGGACGACGCAGCAACAGTGAAATTTGACGGTATGCAACAGCCTGTTTAGACAGGTCATCGTATACGATCAGTGCATCTTCACCGCGGTCACGGAAATATTCACCCATCGCGCAACCAGCATATGGTGCTAAGTATTGCAGAGCAGCTGATTCAGATGCTGTAGCAACAACAACGATAGTGTTTTGCAGTGCGCCGTGCTCTTCCAGTTTACGAACTACGTTAGAAACGGTAGACGCTTTCTGGCCGATTGCCACGTACACACATTTGATGCCTGAGTCGCGTTGGTTGATGATTGCATCGATTGCCAAAGCAGTTTTACCTGTTTGACGGTCACCGATAACAAGCTCACGCTGTCCACGACCAATTGGAATCATTGCATCGACTGATTTATAACCAGTCTGTACAGGTTGATCAACTGATTGACGATCGATAACGCCCGGTGCGATAACTTCTACAGGTGAGAAACCATCGTTATCAACAGGACCTTTACCATCAATTGGCTGACCCAGTGTATTCACGACACGTCCTAACAGGCCACGGCCTACTGGAACTTCAAGAATACGACCAGTACATTTAACTTTCATGCCTTCTGCCAAGTCGGCATAAGGACCCATGACAACCGCACCAACGGAGTCACGCTCTAAGTTCAATGCGATAGCGTAACGGTTGCCAGGCAGTGCGATCATCTCACCCTGCATGACTTCGGCTAAACCGTGAATACGAATGATACCGTCATTAACGGATACAATCGTACCTTCATTGTGAGCTTCACTCACAACATCGAACTGAGCAATACGCTGTTTGATCAGTTCGCTGATTTCGGTGGAATTCAGTTGCATATGCTCCAGTCCCCTTAAGACTGCAAGACGTCAGTTAAACGCTCTAAGCGACCGCGGATACTCCCGTCAATAACGAGGTCTCCAGCACGAATGATCACTCCAGCAATAACAGACTTATCAATTTTGCAATTCAGCTTAACTTTGCGTGACAGACGTTTTTCCATCGCTGCAGAAATTTTAGCTGACTGCTGTTCACTCAGTTCGTTAGCAGAGATGACATCAACCTCGATGGTTGATTCCAGAGCATCGCGCAATTGAATAAATTGAGCTAATACTTCTGGCAGCGTCGTTAAACGCCCGTTGTCTGCCATAACACGAATCAGATTCTGAACATGCTCGTCAATTTCATCTCCACAAACAGAGATAAACGTTTTAGCTAATGTTTCTGGTGCAATAGAACCAGAAAGCAGCTCACCAACCTGTTCGTTGCGCGTCACCAATGAGGTGAAGGCCAGCATATTCTGCCATTTTTCGACAGCTTGGTTTTCCACAGCAAAGTCAAAAGCTGCTTTGGCGTAGGGGCGAGCTACAGTAGCGATTTCAGACATGCCCCTCCCTCCTTACAGTTCAGCGACTAGTTTATCAACGATGTCGCTGTTAGCAGCTTCATCCACGGAACGTTCGATGATCTTCTCGGCACCTGCGATAGCAAGCATCGCAACCTGTTTACGTAACTCTTCACGTGCACGTTTACGCTCAGCATCAATTTCAGCTTGCGCTTGCGCGACGATTTTTGCACGTTCTGCTTCCGCTTCTGCTTTTGCTTCATCAATCATTTGAACGCGTTGTTTATTCGCTTGTTCAATGATGACTTGTGCTTCAGCTTTCGCTTTTTTCAGTCGGTCGGTTGCGTCGGTTTGCGCCAGTTCCAGGTTCTTTTTAGCACGTTCTGCAGAAGATAAACCGTCAGCAATTTCTTTTTGACGTTTTTCAATGGCCGCCATAATCGGTGGCCATACATACTTCATACAGAACCAAACAAACAGGACAAACGCGATAGCCTGGCCGAGGATTGTTGCATTTAGATTCACAGACAATACCTCTTATTCATTAGTGAATTAATGTTCTTACAGTGTTCCGTAACGTTAATTAGGCAACAGCGAACATTACATACAGGCCCAGACCAACAGCAATCATCGGAATAGCATCGACCAGACCCATTACGATAAAGAACTGTGTACGCAGCAGAGGAATTAAATCTGGCTGACGAGCAGCACCTTCTAAAAATTTACCACCTAGGATGCCGATACCGATCGCAGCACCGATCGCCGCTAAGCCCATCATCACAGCGGCAGCCATGTACAGCAGATCCATACTCAGGTTTTCCATGACAGTCTCCAGTTTGTTTCAGTTAATACAATTATTGATTAATTAAATTAGTGCTCTTCAGATGCCATCGAGAGATAGACAACAGTCAGAACCATAAAAATAAAGGCTTGTAGCGTAATAATCAGTATGTGGAAGATAGCCCAAGGTAGGCTTAACAACCACTGTGACCACCACGGAAGCAGAGCCGCGATAAGAATAAAGATCAATTCACCTGCATACATGTTACCAAACAGTCGCAGACCGAGTGATACAGGTTTTGACAGCAGGCTTACCCCTTCAAGAATCAAGTTGACTGGAATGAAGACAGGATGGTTAAAAGGCTGCATTGTGAGCTCTTTTGTAAATCCGCCAATTCCTTTCATCTTGATGCTGTAAAAGAGGATTAGGATAAACACACCAATCGCCATCGATAGAGTGACACTAACATCTGCGGTTGGTACTGCACGTAATGCAGGTAACCCGAGATAATGCTCAGCAATATACGGAAGGAAATCAATTGGGAGTAAATCCATCAGGTTCATTAAGAATACCCAGACGAACACCGTTAATGCTAAAGGAGCAATAACTTTGCTCTTACCGTGATACATATCACGGACTGAGTTATCAACGAAACCAATGATCAGTTCTATTGCAGTCTGTAACTTACCGGGTACGCCACTAGTCGCATTGGCTGCAACTCTTCTAAATAGCCACAGGAACAGAGCCCCGAGAACTACTGAGAAAAAAAGCGAGTCAATGTTCAACGTCCAAAATGTTGGACTAGCGTGGGGATCGACCAACTTAAAGGTACTCAGGTCCAACTGAAGATTTCTCAGATGGTGGCCTATGTAATCCTCTGTAGTCATCACTTCTCCTGATGCAGACATGATGCCTCTTACCCTTTTGTAGTTTAAAAATACTTACCGTTTAAAAACGGCTGGTGCAACAATCTGAACAATTAGCACCGCTAAATAGGTCAAACCCAGTGGTGTTAATGACGCTTTGAACACACCGAAAGCAACAACTAAAACAACGATAGTTGTAACAACCTTTAGCCCTGCTCCTAATGCTAAGAACCAGGCAATGCGGACAGGTTCATCCTCTTCCTTTGCTTTCTGAAATTGTGCTAGCAGCATAAATACGATATTTGGTAACCAGCATGCTAACCCACCAGCAAGAGCAGAGGCCCCCCATTCTATACTATTTGCACAGAAAGCCCCACTGAGGATCATTAAAGTTATAAACTGAACAGACAACTGCTTTGCAGCATGCTTGTTGTCATAAAGGGATACAGACATAACTTTTCGTATACTCCCAGCTCTTCTCAGCCTCAGAAACGCTAAGTGTTGTATAAAACTGCCTTTGCGTAAATGTGTCAAGAGACAAAAACGAGCAAATTATACGGGCAGGCGAAATGAATTCAATCAGTAAGTAGCGAAAAGGTGAATAAATATTTAATTTTTTCGAGATAGCGCAGAATTATCGATGTAATAATTAATAAATAGTTAATGAATTGCTACATATGTTCACTTAAATGTGACATTAATCACATTTAGCTTTGTTCGCTTTATTTATTCCTTCAACTTTCTTCATAAGAAAAATTAGATTTAATCTGTAAATCAAATAATTAAGAAAGACAATTTTTAAGCTAAATAATGAATCTATAAATCAAATATTTCACTGTTAACTATTTTATTAGCTAAATCGATTAAGTCAAAATAGCCAATTACATTCACTTTTTCCCTTCAACTTATTATTTTTGAAACTTATTCGTTATTGCTGTGTAAATAACACGTAAAATTCGAGTTTTTGTTATTCGGCCAAAAACAAAAATAGCCGTCTGTTTTTCAACATTCGGCTATCGCTCTAAAAGATAAAATTATTTGATAGAAAGCAACTTTATTTCAGCGAAATTTTAACTAAATGGCGTTGCTCATCAAGTTCTGGTACTTGAAGCTCAGTGATAGACTCAATCACAAACCCTTCTGGTAGAGCCATTTCATCATCACGAATGACACCTTTTAGAGCGTAAAAACGCCCTTCAGGTGAAGGTAAGTGATGACACCAACTCAACATATCATTTAACGATGCAAACGCACGGCTAATAACGCCATCAAAACCATTTTCAACGGGATATTCTTCAACTCGTGACTGAACAGGTTCTATGTTAGTTAGCCCTAACTCATGTTGAACCTGTTTTAAAAAGCGTACACGCTTCCCTAAGCTGTCCAATAGAACAAAATGGGAATCAGGTCGAACAATGGCTAAAGGAACGCCTGGTAACCCAGGGCCCGTTCCAACATCGATAAACCGTTGTCCGTTGAGTTGACCGTTCACCACTATGCTATCCATAATATGGCGGATTAACATCTGTTGCGGGTCACGTACGGACGTCAAGTTATAGGCTTTGTTCCATTTAACTAGTAACCCTACATAACCAACTAACTGCTGTTTTTGCTTTTCCGTTAAATCGATGTCGGTTTTGGCAAGTAATTGATTAAGTTTTGATAATAAATCCATGTTAAGCGCTCCGGCGTAGCATGCCTTGCTTTTTCAACCAAACAAGTAAAATAGAAATCGCGGCAGGAGTGATCCCTGAAATACGTGAAGCTTGGCCGATAGACGTTGGCTTGTGATCATTCAGCTTTGCCATTACCTCGTTGGATAATCCTTTCACTTGTTTATAATCAAGATCTACAGGTAACAAGGTGTTTTCATTACGTAATTGTCTTTCGATCTCTTCTTTCTGACGTGCAATGTAACCTTCGTATTTAACTTGAATCTCAACTTGATCAGCGGCTTGTTGATCTTCAATTGCAGGTGCAAACAAATTTAACGAGGTCAGCATTTGATAAGTCATTTCAGGACGACGTAATAAATCTTCACCATTCGCTTCTTTGGATAACGGAACGGTTAATATTCCATCAATCTCAGTATGGTTATCAGATTTAGGGTGAACCCAGATATCTTTTAAGCGCTGACGCTCTTTTTCAATCAGTTCCACTTTTTTGTTGAAGTGTGCCCAACGCACATCATCAACGAGACCAAGTTCACGGCCTTTTTCTGTTAAACGTAGATCAGCGTTATCTTCACGTAGCATCAAGCGGTATTCTGCACGTGAGGTAAACATACGGTACGGTTCTTTGGTACCAAGTGTGCAAAGGTCGTCAACGAGAACACCGATGTAAGCTTCGTCACGACGAGGGAACCAACCTTCTAAGCCAAAGGCATGTTGTGCAGCATTCAAGCCAGCAAGTAAGCCTTGAGCACCCGCTTCTTCATAACCCGTTGTGCCGTTGATTTGACCAGCAAAAAACAAACCATTAATAAACTTGCTTTCTAGTGTTTGTTTGAGATCGCGCGGGTCAAAGAAATCATACTCAATCGCATAACCAGGACGAATGATCCTTGCGTTTTCCATCCCTTTCATTGAGTGCACAATTTGCATTTGCACATCAAATGGCAGGCTGGTGGAAATCCCGTTAGGGTAGATTTCATTGCTCGTTAAGCCTTCTGGCTCTAAGAAAATTTGATGTGAGTCTTTATCAGCAAAGCGCATCACTTTGTCTTCGATCGACGGACAATAACGAGGGCCGATCCCTTCGATGATCCCTGCATACATAGGGCTACGATCAAGGTTATTTCTGATCACATCATGGGTTTTTTCATTGGTGTAGGTGATATGGCAAGGCATCTGTTGTGGATGTTGATCTTGCGAACCTAAGAATGAAAATACAGGCATTGGGTCGTCACCTAGCTGTTGAGCTAACTGACTGAAATCAATTGTTCTTGCATCAATACGTGGGGGAGTTCCCGTTTTTAAACGGTTAACACGTAGTGGTAATTCTCTTAGACGTTGAGAAAGGGAGATTGATGGTGGATCACCTGCACGACCCCCACTGTAATTTTCTAACCCAATATGAATTTTTCCATCAAGGAAAGTCCCAACGGTTAATACCACAGCTTTGGCTTTAAATTTTAAGCCCATGCGGGTAATAGCCCCTGTGACTTGATTGTTTTCAACAATCAGATCTTCAACAGGTTGCTGAAAAATCATTAAGTTAGGCTGATTTTCTAAAGCTGTTCTAACTGCTTGGCGATAAAGAACGCGGTCTGCTTGTGCACGAGTTGCACGAACAGCTGGGCCTTTGCTGGCATTTAATGTTCTAAATTGAATACCCGCCTTGTCTGTTGCAGTGGCCATTAAACCACCGAGGGCATCAATTTCTCTGACCAGATGCCCCTTACCGATCCCACCGATGGCTGGGTTGCAAGACATCTGGCCCAATGTATCAATATTGTGAGTCAGTAATAGGGTTTGACGCCCCATACGTGCAGCTGCCATTGCTGCTTCAGTACCGGCATGACCACCACCAATTACGATGACGTCAAATTGCTCTGGATAAAACATGTGTGAACCTTAAACGTTAGAAAATGCGGACTGTGCATTTGAGGAGAGAATTCTACTCAAGTTTGAAAGAGAGACAACCCCTAGGCTTCTCCCCTTATAATATATAAGATCTTTTTATTTAAAGATCTCTTTATTAGATCTTTTATTAGGATCACCTGTTTCTGTGGATAAGTGGATTTTCACTTTAAAGATCATAAAAGTGTAAAGGATCATATACTGTGAATGATCCGTGATCCGATTGCGTATAAGCTGGGATCAAAATGGGTACTTATGCACAGGCCTTGGTGGCCCTAAAACTTATACTCTGGATAACTACCGGTTAATACCGGGATCTTCCCTGAGTTATCCACAGTTGATTGCTTCTATTTTAACCAAATTAGAGTTCATTTGCCCAATTTTTAACCCATTCTCCTGCAGGATCTTCAGGGATTTCGTGTTTTTGGATGTCTATTTCAAAACATTCGCCGATCCGTTTAGCCCCTTTTTCACTTAATAGGGCATCTAATTTGTGGATCGCACCGCAGAAAGTGTCATATTCTGAGCTACCGATCCCAACGGCACCAAATTTCACCTGGCTGAGATCGGGGGAGCTTTCTTCTATAGCATCAAAGAACGGCTGAATACTTTCAGGTAGATCACCTGCTCCGTGAGTCGAACTCACCACCAGCCAAATGCCCTCAAGTGTTAAATCATCAAGCTCTGGACCATGTTGAACGTCTGTTTCATAGCCGAGTTCTTCTAAAATCTCCGCCATGTGCTCTGCAACATATTCCGCACTGCCCATTGTACTGCCACTTATTAAGGTTACTTTTGTCATGGTGATTCTCTTTCACAATAATAGGGCGCTATTGTACGCTGTGAATGAGCTGGGATCTACCTGTGGATAATATGGTTATATCATTTTTTTTTCTAAGGGTTGATTGTACGTAAGATCGGGTTCTGTAAGGAGATCAAGGTTTCTGTAGATTGAATCTCATCAATCGTTTGAATTTTGTTGATAAGTACGTCTTGTAGGGCATCAATTGATTTGCACATGACCTTAATGAAAATGCTGTATTGACCCGTCGTATAATAAACTTCGACTACTTCTTCTAAGGCATCCAATTTCTTTAATGCTGTCGGGTAATCTTTTGCACTTTTTAAAATAATGCCAATAAAGCAGCAGACATCAAAGCCTAACTGTTTTGGATTGATATCAATACGTGTGCCTTTAATGATCCCCGCTTGCTTCATTTTTTCAACGCGAACGTGAATTGTTCCTGGGCTTACTGCAAATTTTTTGGCTAATTCTGCGTAAGGCGTACGCGCATTTCCCATTAATTCGTGAAGTATGTCACGATCGAGATTATCGATTTGATAATTTTCTGGCATTATTTTGCCTCCATTTTAACGATTATTCATTTTTATACCCATTTTTTTAATCAAAATAAACAGTAAAGGCTTTTTTTAATGATGGATATTGAATTTATACCTCATTTTGTTGCTTAATCTATACATCGGCTAATACAGCAAACAAATTATGGGTAATAAATTATGGACAAGTCATTCATCGAACATCAGCAACAAATTAGTTTTGTAAAATCCTATTTCTCACGTTTACTTGAAAAAGAACTCGGTCTAATTGAAGTTCAAGGGCCAATCCTTAGCCGTCTTGGTGATGGTACGCAAGATAACTTATCAGGCAGCGAAAAAGCCGTTCAAGTGAAAGTGAAATCAATCCCAGGTGCGACCTTTGAAGTGGTGCACTCATTGGCTAAATGGAAACGTAAAACGTTAGGTCGTTTTGGTTTCAGCGAAGGCCAAGGACTCTATACGCACATGAAAGCGTTGCGTCCGGACGAAGATCGCTTAACCCCAATCCACTCCGTCTATGTCGATCAGTGGGATTGGGAAAAAGTGATGGCAGATGAGGAACGTACACTTCCTTATCTGAAACAGACAGTGGGTAAAATCTACAAGGCAATAAAAGAAACAGAAGCTGCCGTAAGTAAAGAGTTTGGACTGGCACCGTTCCTGCCAGACCAAATTCACTTTATCCACAGTGAAGAGCTGTTACAGCGCTACCCAGACCTTGATGCAAAAGGCCGTGAGCGCGCAATCGCGAAAGAACTTGGCGCCGTTTTCCTTATTGGTATCGGTGGTAAGTTATCCAGCGGTGAATCACACGATGTCCGTGCACCAGACTACGACGATTGGACAACAGAAAACGAAGACGGTTTTTGTGGTTTAAACGGTGACATCCTTGTGTGGAACCCTGTATTACAAGATGCATTTGAGCTGTCTTCCATGGGGATCCGTGTTAGCCCTGAATGCTTAACACGTCAATTAAGCTTGACGCAAGATGAAAAACGCATGGAATTAGAATGGCACCAAGCGCTAGTTAAAGGTGAAATGCCACAAACTATCGGCGGTGGTATCGGCCAATCCCGTTTAGTGATGTTACTTCTGCAACGCCAACACATTGGCCAAGTCCAATGCGGTGTATGGGCGCCAGAAACGCAAGAATCTGTTGAAGGTATGCTGTAATTAGCGACTAAAGCGGCGTAATAGCCTGCTTTTTAACCCGGTGTCAAAGCGCCAAATATGGTCGAAGATTTTCATGATGCCGGGTTTCCCATAATTTGACACTGATACCGCATGGAAGCGGTATTTTCCTTTCTTTTGCATGGTTTTGATTTTTTGAATGAGTTCATCGGGTAAACGCTGAGCCACAAAATCAGAAATAACCACTGCATCTGCATCCATCCATTGTTTTGATTCTAATTTGACGGTTGTTTCTTGCAAGCAAGCAGCAAGGTCTGTTCCGCCTTTAAATGTTTGATGTAAAAACCGAACGCACTGCTCCAACCCATCCGCAGATAATAAATCGTAATGCACAATATCGGTGGAAAACAGCATCACATGGCATGCGCGGTTATCGGCTAACGCAATTTTCATTAGCGCAAGGCAAAATGCCTTTGCACAGCGCTCATTTAATCCCCCCATTGATCCCGAAGTATCAATACATACTACAAATGGCCCTCGAGGCTGTTCTTCATCATGGTGATGTGTAATGGGGCGCAGCACTTTTCTTTCTTGCCAGCTATCCCCTTGCAATCGATAAGTTAATAGCTGTTTTTCCAGTAATTTTCGATAAAACTCAAATTCAATTTCTTCGATACCCAGCATAGCGAGCTCAGCGGGTAATAAACGCAAAATATCATCACTTTGGTTTAAGCCATTAACTTGTTCAGGTACTGTTTCTGGCACTTTCTCCATGATAGTCATTGCTTCTAAAACCACGCTATCATCGGGAATAGCTTGCGCTGTTTGGCTGCGCCCTAATAGTTGGGCTATTTTTTCAAGCTCAGGCTGTTGGCGTAAAAATTCACTGTAGCGATTTAATAGCTGGTCATTATAAACAGAGGTCATATTCACCCCTTTGCTTAAATCCCACAAACGACCAGCCGCTCGTTCATTTTCACCCAGAATATCTTCTAAATTTCCACTCAAGGCTAACCTGCGTTGTAATTCCGCCAGCAATTGCTCTTTCTCTTGCTCTAACAGCTCTTTATGCAGGGTTGTGACTTGCAAAATTAAGCTGACTCGCCACTTTTGGACAAACAAAGCTTGCCTTGCACTGCGGTTGTCAATTTTACCGCTTTGTAGCTGGTTTGCTTCTCGGTAAAACGGCGAGTCGATTTGGTTAAGCCTTTCTATTACAGAAGGAAGTCGCGTAAAAAAAGCGTCTGTTGATATCCCAAGGGATTGCCTATACAGCTCAAACTCTTCAGAAAGTTGCGCGGGAACTAACGCATCTTGCAGGCGCTGTTTTAGGTCTTTTTTCCAGCTAGATAAGTCTTTTAATAATGCCTTTTTTAAACGGGGATGTTTTTCAAAAAATACCGCCAATTGCGGCGTAGCAAGGAGAGAGATAATAATCTCTTCTATTAACTGGCTTTCATTAACCGAAAGCAACATCTCCAGAGTGGCTAAACTCATCATAATTATTCAGCCACTTTTCCTGTGATTTGGTTGCGTAATTGCGTTAATTTCTCTGCAAGTTGTAGAAAACTTTGCTCAATATCCGCCAGCCAATGGGCTTCAATAAAAAGGTTGGGTTGTTGTTTTTCAAATTGATAACGAGCAGTTTGGATATCTGATTGAATTTTATCCAGCTTATCTAACCATTCTTGATTATTTGATGTGGGGGTTTGTGTGGCTGTTTTATCTTGGATATATAAGGTTGATGATTGATGGCTGATATCCAATAACTGTATCTGATTTAAATTATTTACCTCAGCGGCAATTTCTTGTGCAAAACCAATACCATTTAAATGAGCGGATAATGTCGTGCCTTTATTTAAAAATAAAGTGAGTGCTTTTTTGTCTGTGGTAACAAACGTCACTTTCATATTATGCAATTGTAATGGACGATGTAAAAACAGCGTGATCCGACCTTCATGAAGATGCTCAGGTAACACATACGAGGCCTTACGAGCAAACATCGCATTGTTTTTATTTACTTTAAATGCATCTTGGCTATTTTGATCTTGCGTGGATGACATCCATTGCTGGTAAATTTGCTCAATTTCACGGGTAAATTTACGCTGCTGCCAACCTTCTTCTTGTAAAAGGGATTGAATTAATCGCGGTAATGCATTCATCGATTGCATATCGTGCCACAGGCAATCTTTCAAAAGTACAATATCAAGGGGAGAGACGCTGCTGCGACCATTAAAAAATGCACTCGCTTGTAATAAATACACCGCTTTTTTCCAACGTCTATCTGAGACATAAACCTGCTTATCCGCGGCATCTAATTGTTGGCGTAGTTGGTAGACTAGCTCAAAACAGTGATCGGGCAGCGTAATTTTTGGAATTTCTTGTTGCCACTGCAGGTACTCTTCATCACTGATTTTTAAATGCTCAGGGACTTGGGATCCTTCTAACGACGATTTTCCCGTCAATAATGCACGGAAGTTTTGTTTTTCCTGTACTTTATCAAGCCAAATACGCACCAACATACGGTCAAAAAGGGCTTCTAAACTATTATCAGCATCAGGTAATTCGTTTGAAGCCGTGACAAGCAAACGCATGGGAATGGCTTTTTCTTCATCGCCATTACGGAATTTGCGTTCATTAATAGCCGTTAATAGCGTATTGAGAATCGCGGGGCCTGCTTTCCAGATTTCATCTAAAAAAACCACTTCAGCATCAGGCAAATAACCTTTCGTTAAGCGTTCATAGCGCCCTTCATCTTTTAAGGCTTGAATGGATAAAGGGCCAAAAATTTCTTCAGGCGTCGAAAAGCGCGTCATTAAGTATTCAAATGCATGGGCATGACGAAAAGCATATTTCATTCTCCGCGCGATTAAGCTTTTCGCAATACCTGGAGGGCCTAATAGAAAGACACTTTCACCACTGAGTGTGGCTAATAAACACAAGCGTATTGCCTGTTGGCGTTCATACAAACCGCTTTCAAGGTAATTACTCAGTTGGGCGATACGCTCAGCAAGTTGCATAACAGTTCCTTTCTATTGGAGAGTTCTTGATAAAGGCTATCAATTCCTTTTATTACATACTGCGGCCATTTTTTCCATTTTTCTTTGATGTACCCCAAAAAACAAGAAAAAACGATTCAGCTATAAGTGATTCAATAAGTTATTGTTTTTAAGCTTATCCCACACTAACGAAACGTTTCGATGATGATCACAAATATCGACTATCAATATTGAGTTGTGACTTATCTAAACTATGATTGTATAAGCGAAACGTTTCGCTTATCAGAAATGGCGGTGAAAAAATGAAAAAAGGTGTTCTGCTTAATGCCAATATTACTTCAGTGATTGCAAAGTTAGGTCATACCGACCAAATCACACTGGCGGATGCAGGCTTACCCATTTCAGCGGGGCCTGAGCGGATTGATTTAGCGATAACGCAAGGGTTACCTGATTTCATGGCTGTTTTGCGAGTGGTTACGCAAGAAATGCAGGTCGAAAAAGCGATTATTGCAGAAGAAATTAGTGCAATGAATCCCACCATGGAAACGGCTATTTTAACGCATTTGAATAACCTACAAACTGAACAAGGCAATCAAATCGAAATCATCTATTGCAGTCATGAACGTTTTAAACAGCTAACTCATGACAGCAAAGCAGTCATTAGAACAGGGGAATGCTCGCCATTTGCGAATGTAATCCTATGTTCTGGTGTGACTTTCTGAGGTGACTATGCAACCTTTATTAGAACTTATCGGTATCGATAAATCATTTCCGGGCGTGAAAGCGCTCAGCGGTGCGACATTAAATGTCTACCCCGGAAAAGTCATGGCGCTGGTGGGGGAAAATGGGGCTGGCAAATCAACCATGATGAAAGTGCTCACCGGTATCTATCAAAAAGATGCAGGTAAAATTCGTTTTCTGGGTAAAGAAGTGGCGTTTAATGGGCCAAAAAGCTCCCAAGAAGCAGGTATTGGTATTATTCACCAAGAATTAAACTTGATCCCTGAGCTGACGATTGCAGAAAATATTTTCCTTGGGCGTGAGTTTGTTAGTGCGTTTGGCAAAATTGACTGGAAAAAAATGTTCAGTGAGTCAGACAAACTGCTCAAACGCCTCAACCTTGATTATGACAGCCATCAAACCATTGCTGAACTTTCGATTGGGGAACAGCAAATGGTGGAAATTGCTAAAGTCCTCAGCTTTCAATCCCAAGTGATCATCATGGACGAACCAACGGATGCGCTTACTGATACAGAAACGGAATCATTATTCCGCGTTATCGAAGACTTAAAAGCACAAGGCTGCGGTATTGTTTATATCTCTCACCGGTTAAAAGAAATCTTTGAGATTTGCGACGATGTCACCGTGTTTCGTGATGGCCAGTTTATTGGCGAAAAACCCGTTAGCGAATTAGAAGAAGAAAAACTGATTGAAATGATGGTGGGAAGAAAGCTTGAAGACCAATACCCACGCATTGATGTTCAAGCGGGTGATACCCGTTTACAGCTTGAAAATGTTTCAGGCCCCGGTGTAAGCAATGCCAGTTTCACGTTGAAAAGCGGTGAAATTTTAGGGGTTTCAGGGTTAATGGGCGCAGGTCGAACTGAATTGATGAAAATCATCTACGGCGCAGCGACCAAGAAATCAGGCACAATTAAGCTGGAAGGCAAATCTGTCAATCTGAAAACCCCGCAAGAAGGCCTAAATAGCGGCATTGTGTATATTTCAGAAGACCGTAAACGTGATGGATTAGTATTAGGCATGTCAGTTAAAGAAAACATGTCGTTGACGGCTTTGCGTTATTTCAGCCGTGCGGGTGGCTCACTTAAACACGGCGAAGAGCAACAAACGGTCAGCGACTTTATTCGCCTTTTCAATATCAAAACTCCATCGATGAACCAAATTATTGGTAACCTTTCTGGCGGAAATCAACAAAAAGTGGCTATCGCACGAGGGTTAATGACCAGACCCAAAGTGTTGATCCTTGATGAGCCAACGCGTGGTGTCGATGTTGGGGCAAAAAAAGAAATTTATCAGCTAATTAACCAGTTTAAGAAAGAAGGGCTGAGCATCATTTTAGTCTCTTCAGAAATGCCTGAAGTGATTGGAATGAGTGACCGCATTTTGGTGATGCACGAAGGTCATATCAGCGGCGAATTTACCGCCAAAGACGCGACTCAGGAAGCCTTAATGGCTGCCGCAGTGGGTAAAAATTACGGCTCAGTTCAGGAGTTATCAGTATGAGTTCAACAACTGCATCATCAAAACGCTGGTTCAGCAAAGCTTGGCTGATGGAGCAAAAATCATTAATTGCACTATTAGTCTTAATTGCCATCGTATCAACATTAAGCCCTAATTTTTTTACGGTGAATAACCTATTCAATATTTTGCAGCAAACGTCGGTAAACGCCATCATGGCGGTAGGTATGACGTTGGTTATCTTAACGTCAGGGATTGATCTGTCGGTAGGCTCATTACTTGCATTGACGGGCGCGGTTGCTGCATCGATGGTTGGGGCGGAAGTCAACGCCTTGGTTGCTGTTGCAGGGGCATTAGCACTGGGAGCCGCAATTGGCGCATGTACTGGGGTTATCGTCGCGAAAGGGAAAGTCCAAGCCTTTATCGCAACATTGGTGATGATGCTTTTATTGCGCGGGGTGACTCGTGTGTATACCGATGGTAGCCCGATAAACACGGGCTTTAGTGATAATGCTGATTTATTTGGCTGGTTTGGTATTGGTCGCCCATTAGGTATTCCTACCCCGGTTTGGTTAATGATCATTGTTTTTGCGGCGGCATGGTACATGTTGCACCACACTCGATTAGGCCGTTATATCTACGCGTTAGGGGGCAATGAAGCGGCAACTCGTTTATCAGGCATTAACGTCGATCGCATCAAAATTATTGTGTATGCCTTATGTGGTTTGCTGGCGGCACTGGCCAGTGTGATTGAAGTTGCACGTTTGTCATCGGCGCAACCTATGGCAGGTAATGGGTATGAGCTAGATGCTATCGCCGCTGTTGTACTGGGTGGCACAAGCCTTGCGGGCGGAAAAGGGCGCATTGTCGGTACGCTGATTGGTGCGCTTATCCTTGGTTTCTTAAACAACGGTTTAAACTTATTAGGTATTTCGTCGAACTATCAGATGATTGTTAAAGCAGTCGTCATCTTACTTGCGGTACTTGTTGATAATAAAAAATAACCCTACAGGAAAACGATTATGAAACTGAATAAATTAGCCACATTGTTATCAGCCGTTGCACTGAGTGCAACCGTTAGCGTCAATGCGATGGCAAAAGACAGCATTGCGTTAGTGATTTCAACATTGAACAACCCTTTCTTTGTGACGATGAAAGATAGCGCACAAAAAGAGGCAGACAGACTGGGCTATGAATTGATCGTTCTAGACTCACAAGATAACCCAGCAAAAGAATTGGCAAACGTGCAGGACTTAACGGTTCGTGGAACAAAACTGATGTTAATCAACCCAACAGACTCTGATGCGGTGGGTAACTCTATCCTAATGGCAAACAAAGCAAAAATTCCTGTTATTACCTTAGACAGAGCCGCTAATAAAGGTGAAGTCGTCAGCCACGTTGCTTCGGATAACCGTATGGGCGGTAAAATGGCGGCCGATTATATTGCACAAAAAACAGGTAATGAAGCCAAAGTTATCCAATTAGAAGGTATTTCAGGTACTTCAGCAGCACGTGAGCGTGGTGAGGGCTTTAATACAGGTGCGAAAGAGCACAAATTTAATTTACTGGCGAGCCAGCCTGCTGACTTTGATAGAACAAAAGGCCTTAACGTTATGCAAAACCTGCTAACTGCGCACCCAGCGGTTCAAGCGGTCTTCGCACAAAATGACGAAATGGCGCTAGGTGCATTAAGAGCACTACAAACAGCCGGTCGTACTGATGTTTTAGTGGTCGGTTTCGATGGCACTAATGATGGCATTAAAGCGGTAGAGGGCGGGAAATTAGGTGCAACAATCGCACAGCGCCCTGATCAAATTGGTATTGTTGGTGTACAAATTGCCGATAAAGTCTTAAAAGGTGAAAAAGTTGATGCTACCGTTCCTGTTGAATTGGAATTAGTGGTAAAACAATAAGATAAAATAACCGCCGCAGCAGCTTTGCGGCGGTTTATGGGTTTGTGGTTAAGCAGTCACAATAAAAAGGATATAAATGTTATGGGTACAGCAAAGCTGGTGGTACTGGGTAGTATTAATGCTGATCATATTTTGAATGTTAAGCAATTTCCACAACCGGGTGAAACCGTTCGTGGTGACAGCTATCAAGTTGCCTTTGGTGGAAAAGGTGCAAACCAAGCTGTGGCGGCAGGCCGTAGTGGCGCTGACATAACATTTATAGCTTGTGTAGGTGATGATGATATTGGTGCAAGTATTAAAAAACAGCTTCATCTCGATAATATCAAAACAGAATGTATTGATGCGATTAAAGATGAAACGACGGGTGTGGCACTGATTTATGTGAATCAACAAGGCGAAAACATTATTGGTATCAATGCGGGTGCCAATGCGCAACTAACAACGCAGAGACTCACTCAATATCAGCAAAAAATTATTGAAGCGGATGCCGTCTTAATGCAGCTTGAATCACCGATTGAAACTGTTCAGATGGCCGCTGAAATTGCGAAGAAAAACAATACTCAAGTCATTTTAAATCCAGCTCCAGCACAATCATTACCAGACTCATTATTAACGCTGGTGGATATTATCACGCCGAATGAAACCGAAGCGGAGCATCTAACGGGTATTGCCGTTAATGATGACCAAGGCGCCCAAGCGGCGGCAGAAGCATTACATCAAAAAGGGATCAGCAAAGTGATGATTACCTTGGGTGCTCGTGGGGTTTGGTACAGTGAAAAAGGTGCACAAGGTAAAATAATTGCTGGGTTTCGCGTAAAAGCAGTGGATACTATTGCGGCAGGTGATACATTCAATGGGGCGTACGTTACCGCTTTACTGGAAGGTAAGTCTGACGAAGACGCGATTATTTTTGCCCATGCAGCGGCGGCGATAGCGGTTACTCGCCCAGGTGCTCAACCTTCGGTTCCATGGCGTAAAGAAATTGACCAATTTTTAGCTCAATAGGATTAACTTGTGGCAACAATGAAAGATGTGGCTCGCCTTGCGGGTGTGTCGACATCCACCGTCTCTCACGTTATTAATCAAAATCGCTACGTCAGCGAGAGTATTACTCTGCGTGTTAAAAATGCTATTGAAGAGCTAAATTACGCCCCTTCGGCATTGGCGAGAAGCTTAAAAATGAATCGCACGAATACCATTGGAATGTTACTGACAACCAGTAACAACCCATTTTATGCGGAAGTGGTGCGAGGCGTAGAACGGAGTTGCTACGAGCGCGGTTATAGTTTGATTTTGTGCAACACTGAGGGCGATCTTCAACGGATGAATCATAGCTTAGAAACCTTGTTACAAAAGCGGGTTGATGGGCTATTGATCATGTGTACTGAAGTCCAAGGGCCTTCAAAAGAAGTATTGGCTCGCTATCCGGCGGTACCGACGGTGATGATGGACTGGTCGCCATTTGAATCTGGCGGCGATGTTATTCAAGATAACTCATTTTTAGGCGGCGAAATTGCGACTCGCTATTTAATTGATGCTGGGTTCACTCGCATTGCTTGCATTGCTGGGCCGCAAGATAAATCACCTGCAAGAGCCCGTCATCAAGGATTTATTCAAGCCATGAATGATGCGGGTATTAAAATTAATGAAGAGTATTTGATTTTCAGTGATTTTGAATTTGCTGGTGGTTTTGAGTCAATGAATGCATTGCTTGAGTTACCCGTCCCGCCTCAAGCCATTTTCGCGGGTAATGATGCGATGGCAGTTGGGGCTTATCAGGCAATATTCCAAAAAGGGATGAAAGTTCCCGATGATATTTCGATTGTCGGTTACGATGATATCGATCTTTCTTCTTATATGATCCCACCCTTAACAACCATTCATCAACCAAAAGATGAGTTAGGGCAGCAAGCAGTTAGCCAACTGATTTATCGAATGGATAACCCAGAGGCAGAGACTGGCGTGTTAGTGCTTACCCCTGAGCTTATAGAGCGCCAGTCTGTTAAGAAGGTGAGTTCTTAGTTTTTTTTGTTTTTCCTTTTATTAAGTTATCACCATCTGTTTTACTTAATAATAAGAAGACAAAAGCAGAAACTAGTGTAATCACACCAATAGTAATAAAGGTATAGTGGAAATTATCCACGGTATTACTATTGGGCTGCCCATCATAGAAACTTAATATCGCTGCACTTACGGCAATACCAAAGCTAATCGATAGCTGTTGGGTTACGGCTAACATGCTATTTCCGGCACTGGCATTATTGTCGGTTAAATCTGCCAAGCAAATCGTATTCATCGCAGTAAATTGTACTGACATCACCATTCCTAAAATGAATAGCGGTACAACCAACAGATAAATCGACATATTCGGGGATTGTAATGAGAATTGGGCAATCATTAACCCAATAATTACCGTGATCACAAATAACGTATTACGGTAGCCATACTTAGTGAGGATTTTTGTTACACCTGATTTTGCTGTTATTGAGCCAATCGCCAATGGCGCCATCATCATCCCCGCGACAACCGCTTCATAGCCAAATCCAACTTGCAGCATTAATGGCATTAAAAATGGAATACTGCCCGTCCCTAAACGTGTTGCAATATTGCCACTGATGCCAATTGAAAACGTACGAGTTTTAAATAAATTTAATGGGATGATGGCATGCTTAATACGTCTTGCATGAAATACGTACAATAATAAGAAAAGAAAACCGCCAACAACAATTGCAGCAGGAATAGATGTTGGTAATGCTTTATCGCCAAACAAATCTAAGCTAACGGAAAGCATGACTAAACCAAAACCAAATAGTAAAAAGCCGAGCGTATCAAATTTACGTTTTGGCATCTTAAAATCAGGCATATGCTTTAACGCATAAAAAATACCCAAAATACCAATAGGAATATTAATAATAAATATCCAATGCCATGTGGCATAAGTAACCAATATACCACCTAACAGAGGGCCTAATATTGGCCCGACTAATCCAGGGATGGTCACAAAGTTTAATATTGGCAATAACTCACTACGTGGATAAGCTCTGATTAATGCTAATCGAGCAACAGGCATCATCATTGCCCCACCAATCCCTTGAATAACCCGAGATGTCACTAAAAAATTCAGTGATGGGGAAAGGGCGCAAAGCAAAGAACCGAAAGAAAATAATGAAACGGCTAAAATAAAGATACGGCGAGTACCAAACCGATCAGCAAACCATCCACTTATTGGGATCAATAGTGCAACCGTCAAAGTATAACTAACAACGGCTGATTGCATTGCAAGGGGAGAATGATGCAGGCTTTTTGCAATATCAGGTAAAGCCGTATTCAAAATAGTGGCATCGAGCGCCTGCATGAAAAAGGCCATTGCCGCAATCCATGGAAGGCCTGACATATTTTTGGCTGTCTTGAACATCGGTTACCTATCTAAAAAGTTAAAGCGCCAAGGGGAAGTTATCTTGTTAGGTTATTTTTCGTTTACTGTTAATAGTTTATAGCAAAAATCGAGAGCTTTGGTACTGTGACCTTGGATAATGGCATCCGCTAATTGCTGGTGGATATCAACTTCTATAACTTCATTGTCAGTAATAACATCAAAGTAGCGCTGGTAAATAGAACGAAATAAATTAGCGAAAGAAATTAAAAACGGGTTTGCACAGGCTTTATAAATGGTTAAATGAAAATAGTAATCCACCTTTACCCAACGTTCTCTATCAAACTCTTTTGCGAGTAACAGCATTTCATTCGTTAAAATCTGTAAAGATTGTTTTTGTTCGGGTGTTGCATGTATGGCTGCAAGATAACAAGCTTGCGGCTCAATGGCGAGGCGAACAATTTTGAAATGTTTAATCACAACGGATTGTTCTTCACTATTGGCCCACCACGTTAATAAATCTTGATCTAAAAAATTCCAATTTGATGAGGGCATAACACGAGTGCCTATTTTAGGGCGTGCTAATACCATGCCTTTAGCGGCTAATATTTTAATGGCTTCTCTTATTGCCGTTCGGCTGGCTTGGAACTTTTCTGATAACTCTAATTCACTGGGTAAAATGGAATCAGGCAAATAGGCGCTTGTTAAAATCTGTTGGCCCAGATTTTCTGCAATAATATAAGAACGATTTTTTTGCGAAGCCGTTTGTTGCTTACTTAATTCCATAATTCATCTCAAATCTTATTTCTTGGATGCCTATATTACGTGAGTAAAGGGCAAATTGCTGCTGAAATAGTCAATTACTGGGTGCGATTTAGCTTAGAACTCCATTTTTGGCTAAAAAAAACGCGAACAAAATAAAAATGCAAAAAAACACTTGCGAGATTTTTTTGTCTCCCTATAATGCGCATCCGTTGTCACGGCAAACCGCTTCGGTGGTGAGGTTAGAAAAAGAAAGCCTTAAGCCAAACTTGAAAAAGTAAGTGATAACACGGTGTGAAGAAAGAAAAAGTTGAAAATAAACACTTGACTTTCTAAAAGAAAAACGTATTATACGTCACCTCGCAGCAACGACCCAGAAGGTCAAATTTCAATACGAAATGCTGCAACGCTCTTTAA
>NZ_JBSICC010000016.1:0-96502 GCF_058245955.1 Providencia sp. UF-224
TCCGTATGTCGCTGGTTCAAGTCCAGCTGGAGGAGCCAAATTTAAAAAGCCCGCTTAATGCGGGCTTTTTGCTATCTCGCATTCACCATCTCCATTCTCATATATTCCTCACTTATATTCGTGTTATCTACCTTCCTCATTTACTTAAAATCAGCGGTTTAGGAACAGATAATCGCCAATTTGTTTATTTAACACCCACTTGACCATTTTTTTTATTTTTATGCTTTACAACAGGAAACAGGATGGGTAATATGCGCCTCGTTCTCAGGAACAATGCAATTCCTCCATAGTTCAGTCGGTAGAACGGCGGACTGTTAATCCGTATGTCGCTGGTTCAAGTCCAGCTGGAGGAGCCAAATTTAAAAAGCCCGCTTAATGCGGGCTTTTTGCTATCTGACGTTTGTTACTCGTTATTCTTTCTCAAGAAAAAATTGCTTAATCGTTTGACGTAACCATTGGTGTGCAGGGTCTCTATCCAAACGGGGATGCCATGCTTGCACAATAAAGATGGACTCCAACTCAATGGGTAATTCAATTTCAACCAGCGGTAAATTAATGCTTTTCACGCCCTGCAATACATGGCGAGGCAACGGTAGGATATAATCAGACTTCATCGTTAGCATCATCGCAGAGTGAAAGCTCGGCAAAGTCAGCGCAACCTTACGTTCCAGCTTTAAATCACGCAGCGCATCATCAATCGGCCCTAAAGTACGCCCTCTTCGCGATACACTAATGTGTGGATAATGCGTTAACGTTTCTGGTGTCACATTACCCAAAATTGGGTGCCCATGACGGACTAGCGCTTGGAATGTGCTTGTGAATAAACTTTGGGCTTTAATTTCAGGATGCCAATCCCGTGATGAACCAATAACCAAATCCACTTTACCACTGCGTAAAAAGTCGTCCTCAGAATCACTCTCTGCAATAAACGTTAAACTACTGCGCGGTGCCATCTTACGTAAGGTTTCTAATAAGCCACCACCTAATGCCCCAATAAAAATATCATTCGCCCGAATGACAAATGTTCTTTCAAGGGTTTCGGGATGAAATAACTCATCAGGCTCAATTAATGCTTGAGCCTGAGCAATAATCTCAGCCAATTGTTGTTTAAGCTCTAACGCCCTCGGTGTAGGAACCAGTTTTCGCCCTGCTCGCACTAAAATAGGGTCTTTAAATTGCTCACGTATACGGCCTAAAATGCGGCTCATTGCAGGCGCACTTAAATTCATTTTTTCCGCAGCACCACTAACACTGCCCTCTTCCAGTAATAAATTCAGCGCATAAATTAAATTAAAATCAATTTTCTGTGGCATATCTTCCCTCGCCCATGGATTGCATTTTTTGCAATAACTTAATTACATCATTTCATTTTAAACAATCAATCAAAATTTAGATACTACTGCACAAATTGATAGAACAGTGATTGAAATAGCAGGAGTTTGAAATGGTTGATGCGTCTATTACGCAACCTCATAAAAACAAATGGATAGCCAGTGCCGGTGAAATCAATGGTCGCACATGGATGGGGCTATTTGGCGTTTTTTTAGCGGTCATGGCGAGTGGCGTAGGAGAAAACGCTAGCAAGTTCGCCCTTGGCGATATTCAAGGCGCAATGGCGTTAAATATTGATACAGGAAGTTGGTTAATCACCTGTTATGTCACAGGTTTTGTTATTGGCTCGGGTTTTACACCGTGTTTTTGGCCGACATTTTCATTACGCCGTGTTGCCTTAGTGATGTGCTCAATTTACCTCTTGGGTGGGTTAATCACACCTTGGTTAGGGGATCACTATACAGGGTTATTGGCAATCCGTAGTTTGCAAGGCTTCGCTGGTGGTGCTTTACCTCCCATGTTGATGACCGTAGTACTGCGCTTTATGCCACCACTAATTAAGGTTTTAGGGTTAGGTGCTTATGGGTGGGTTTCCGCATGGAGCGCCACGTTTGGTGCCACCGCGGCGGCCTTTGCATTTCACTGGGGATGGAGCGGGTATTTTTATTGGAATTTGCCGTTAATGGCTATCGCAACCATCTGTATTGGCTACGGTTTACCCCAAGATCCCCTTCGATTAGAGCGCCTGAAACAATTTAATTGGCGTGGTTTAACTCTTGGGGGAAGTGCCTTAGCGATGCTTACTGTGGGAATATCCCAAGGTGAACGTCTCGATTGGCTAAACTCTTCACTCATTTATGTCTTATTAATTGGTGGGTTAGGGTTACTTGCTCTGTTCTTAATCAACGAATGGTATCACCCATTGCCGTTTTTTAATTTACAGCTGCTTGGCAAACGAAACCTTTCGTTTTCATTAATAACCTTGGGTGGAGTTCTATTGATTATGGTTTCACTAGTCAATATTACTTCAGGTTATTTATCCGTCATCCAAGGGTATCGACTCGAACAGACCTCGGACATGATGCTGTGGGTATCACTCCCCCAACTGATTACGTTGCCTATCGTTGCAATTATTTGTAATACCCCGAAAGTGGACTGCCGCTGGGTACTAGCCATCAGCTTGTTGTTGATGGCAACCGCCTGCGTACTTGCATCGCAGCTTACCCCTGATTGGCATGGCAATAATTTTAAAACCATTTCTCTACTGCAAGCCATAGCGCAACCAATGGCCGTTATTCCGTTGTTGATGATGGCAACTGGGGGGCTTTTACCGACCGATGGCCCTTTTGCCGCAGCATGGTTTAACGCAGTCAAAGGCTTCGCAGCAACGGCTGCGGGTGGAGTGATTGCTCTATTAAACCGCCAGCGTGGTGATTTTCACTCCGGTGTGATTGCCGACAGTTACGGCACAGCCTATCGCACAACCTCAGAATCTATTGGTGAGCTAACCCAACTTGCCTCCAGCCAAGGTTATGTTCTGGCGAGCTCTGACCTTTATATGTTGGTTTCAGGTTTAGCACTGCTGTTAACAGGGCTAATTGTTGTGATGCCAACCCGTATTTATCCGCCACGGTCTGTGGCCGCGGCTTAGTTATTGATTATCAGGAATTAACTATGAGTAAAATTAAAATTAATAAAGGTGTTGCACTGGCTATTGCAGGCATTTTAGTCGTTGTTGGCGGGTTATTAATTAATAAATTCGCTATTAAAAAAACGATGCAAAATACCAATGATGCTTATATTCGTGCCGATATTTCACGAATTTCACCTCAAATTTCAGGTGTCGTTACCCAAGTACTTGTTCAAGACAATCAATGGGTGAAAGAAGGCGAATTATTAGCGGAAATCGATCCTCGGGAATTTACTGTCGCGCTAGCTCAAGCGACTGCACAAGAAAACTCAGCGCGAGCGCGCCAAGATGATGCAAAAGCCAATTTAGCACGCCAACATGCATTAATTTCTGCGGCCAAAGCACAATTACAATCAGCACAAGCTGAACTGCAATTTGCTTACCAAGAAAAAACGCGTTATCACAAAATGGCGACAACAGGTGCGGGCTCACAGCAAGCAGCGCAACAGGCAACGACTCGCGTACAAACGATGGCAGCCAGTGTTGCACAAGCGGAAGCATCGTTAAAAGCGGCTAACAATATGTTGCAAGTTTTACAGGCTAAACAAGCTGATAGCAATGCTGAACTAACATTGGCACAAGCAAAAAAAGAGATGGCAAAACTGAACCTGTCTTATACCCGCATTACCGCGCCGATTGGTGGGGTCGTGGGTAAAAAAAGCCTGCGGGTGGGTGAATTTGTTAAGCCAGGTGACGCACTAATGGCGATTGTCCCCCAAGACAAGCTTTATATTATTGCCAACTACCAAGAAACCCAGTTGCAGAACATTACCCATGGACAACCTGTCGATATCAGTATTGATACATTTCCAGGTCAAACCCTTAAAGGCTATGTTGACAGTATCGCACCAGCATCAGGCGCGAGTTTTTCCCCTGTCGCGCCTGAAAATGCAACAGGTAACTTCACAAAAATTGTACAACGTATTCCTGTGAAAATAATCTTTGATATCAATAAAGAGAGTGCTGCAACAATGAATGCGCTACGTGTTGGTATGTCCGCTGATGTGAGTATCAATACACTGGATGGGAGCCGCTAATGAACAAGACAATGAATAAAATTGTTGGTGACATATTAGAAAAAGATACTAGGCGTAAACGAGAAGCCACCGTCAGCGCGGTGCAATCATTAACAGAAAAAATGCGGCGCGTTACCTTAAGTGGCAATGATGTTGATAAATTTTTAGATGATTTAAGAGCTTACGAACCAGCAAGTTGGGTCAAGGTATTTTTTCCTTGGAAAGAAAGCTTGGCAGGTCGAGCCTACACTATAAGTGGAATCAATAAAATTAATAGAACCATAGATATAGATATGGTTTTACACGGTGATGGCCCTGCCTCTTGTTGGGCAGAAAATGCATTAGTTGATGATAAACTCGGATTTGCAGGGCCTTGCTCTGGGGGATTTAAACCTTTACCCGAAGCAGGTTGGTTGCTTTTATTAGGGGATGAAACCGCTCTCCCCGCGATGCATCGTATTCTTGATTCATTGACTGAACCGATGCCTGTTTTCTGGTTTGCCGAAGTGAGTAGCGAAAAAGAAATTCAAACACTTAATTACCCTGATTTAATCGTCAATAGCTGGCAAATTCGTGACCGCCATTACGATAGTGTGATGAATAGCTCCCTTGTTCGAGCAATAACTCAATGCGCTTTACCTGCAGAGATAGGCCAAGTTTGGTTAGCCTGCGAGCAACAAATTGCGGTTTATTTGAAAAATCATTTTATCAATGAAAGAGGGATCCCCAAAACCGCCCTTTTCGCGAAAGGCTATTGGAAAAAAGGGGAATCCAATTTTAAAAGTGCGGTTTAATCCGCTAATTAGGAGATAAAAATGATTAAAAATATATTGTTGGCGGTCGATAGCTTCGAAAATAGCAGTAATGCTCTCAATTTTATGCAATGCATGACAGGCTGTATTCACAATGTGATTGTCTTAACTGTTGTTGATAATACCTTTGCGCTCAGTCGAACTCCGCTAAGTGAAAATAGTGATGAACGCGATGAGTACCCAGCCGCTCAGCGGGAAGAAGCCTTAGCACAGAAGCAGCTAAAGGATGTTACCAGTGCATTGACAAATATGGGGTTTAAAACACAAGGCCTGCTTGTCGCAGGGACCCCTATCGAAACAATCCCCAGGCAGATGGAAAAACATGACTGTGACTTACTGATTATTTCCCACCGTCATCTTTCTTCATTTAGTCGCTGGCTAAATACGTCGGTCACCCGGAGTTTACTGGATGATATTTCTCAGCCCGTTTTAGTGATCCCGCGTTAGCGTATCATATTCGCAATGATGACAGTGGTTACCTTTGTTAACCACTGTCATCAATACGTTAAAGACACAAAAAATCACCATTACTGTTAAATTTTTTCTCTTCTGTTCTCCTTCAAAAGATTACCACCCCTCATTTTCGAGCAAACTTCCCTCAGTTCGCACAGATAACAGGCAAACAAACATTTTTTCGATATTCTCCTTTGACAATCCCTTTAGAGGAAGCTAATATCCTCTGCGTACCAAGGAGTTCCTCCATAGTTCAGTCGGTAGAACGGCGGACTGTTAATCCGTATGTCGCTGGTTCAAGTCCAGCTGGAGGAGCCAATATTTAGAGAAGCCTGCTTAAAGAAATTTAAGCAGGCTTTTTGCTTTCTATTATTTATCTTTTTTCTCAAAAAGCATTTAATCATCGATTCCCATAGCTATTTTTTCCCTTTCGCTTTATCATTCTTTCCCGGCCTGAGCGTTCGCTCATCACTCACCTTCCCTTATGGAGCCGGTTTAATGACTACTGTAACTACCCTAACGATCCGCCGCCCTGATGATTGGCATGTTCATTTTCGCGATGATGATATGTTAAAAACGGTCGTTCCCTACACCAGTGAGTTTTTTGGCCGCGCAATTGTGATGCCAAATTTAGTTCCGCCCGTCACCACCGTTGAAGCTGCTAAAGCCTATCGTGAGCGCATTATCCAAGCAGTTCCGCAAGGTCACCAATTTACCCCACTCATGACCTGCTACCTGACAGATGGAACAGACCCCGTTGAACTTATCCGTGGCTTTAAAGAAGGCGTTTTTACCGCGTGTAAATTATACCCAGCCAATGCAACAACCAATTCGAGCCATGGGGTTTCTGATATTAAGAAAATATACCCTGTGTTGGCCGCAATGGAAAAAGCAGGTATGCCGTTGTTAATTCATGGTGAAGTCACTGCTAGCCATATTGATATTTTTGACCGTGAAGCACTGTTTATCGAACAAGTCATGCAACCATTACGCGCCCAATTTCCAAACTTAAAAGTGGTATTCGAACACATCACAACAAAAGAAGCCGCACAATATGTTCTGGATGCCAACGAATTTACCGCTGCGACGCTAACACCCCAGCACCTGATGTTTAACCGTAACCATATGTTAGTGGGTGGAGTAAGACCCCACCTCTTCTGCTTGCCTATTTTAAAACGCAATATTCACCAAGAAGCACTTCGCTCTGCGGTTGCATCGGGTTGTGACCGTTTCTTCTTAGGGACGGATACCGCACCTCATGTGCAGTCACGCAAAGAATCTTCTTGCGGATGTGCTGGGGTGTTTAATGCGCCAACAGCGCTGGCTGCTTATGCAACCGTGTTTGAGGAATTAGATGCTTTAGCGCACTTTGAAGCCTTTTGCTCATTGAATGGCCCTAAATTCTATAATTTACCTGTCAATGAAGGCTATATCACCCTAACCAAAGAACAAAATATCACTTGCGAATCCATTGATTGCTGCAATGATAAATTAATTCCGTTCTTAGCCGGTGAAGATTCTCGCTGGTCAGTTGCTATCAAAAAATAGGTGCAAAACAACCTATTTTAATTGTTATGAGGGAAGTTTTTTTCGCTTCCCTCTGTAATCTCACCAGCTATATTCACTTCATTTGTGCATTTCCTGTCATTTATGCAAAAAAAATATTTTATTTACTTCCTTATTAACGAAATCTCCTTATACTGAAAGTGGATTCATTCCAAGAAATTTGCTCTTAGTCAGTTATAGATATTTATTATTTATCACGCTGTTTGATTAGGAGGTTTTATGAATAGAAAAGATGATGTCATTCAAACTCACCCAGTAGTTGGCTGGGACATCAGCACCGTAGATGCCTATGATGCCATGATGTTGCGTTTGCACTACCTCCCCGAACAAGATAATAACTCAAGCGATGCTGTCGTGGATAAAACCATGTGGCTTACCACGGATGTCGCAAAACAATTGATTGATATTCTTCAAGCTGGCGTGGATAAAATAGAGTCAGGGGAATACATCGAATTTAATTTTAAAACACACTAAACGATTAAATGGATATTTGAGTTTTCAATATCCATTCCTTAAATTTATTGTTCACCACCAAAGTAGTTATATTATATATAACTACTTTTTTATTTTTATTGTTTTGGTCAAGTTTAATTTTAATTAACGATTTCATTCTTTATTTTTATTATTCCTCAGTTGACTTTCCTAGCTATTCCCCTTTATTGTAATACTCTTTCGAACAAGGACGTTCCCAATGAAGATATTAGTTATTGACGAGTGTTATTATACAAGGCTTGGCATCACCGAATATTTATCAAAAAATAAAGATTTAAATTTTATTAGTACTGGGTGTTTAAGTGAAGCTATTAAATCTATAAATAAAAACTCACCAAGTATTGTTCTCGTTAATTTAACCTATTATTGCCATTATTCTAACTATTGTCCAACCTTACGAGGGTTATTAAATCTATCAGGCAATATTCGTTTTTATATTTATATCAACGCCCCTTACCCATTAACCGACAACCCATTGTTATTGAAAGATAACTTCTTTATTTTATCCAAAAATATTATTATTAAAACATTGGACAAAGTTATTAATGACTATGATCAAATAGAAAAAATAACCAAATTAACCAATAATACAGAGACATCTATATTTACAGTGAAAGAGCAAAAAATAATTAATAACTGGATGAATGAAATACCCAACCATATTATTTCCAAAAAATTGGGGATAAGCAACAGTACGGTTTATTCACAAAAACGCCATATTGCAAGTAAGGTTTTCGTTAAAAATAGAATTGAACTGTTTTTTATTTACAATGTGTTTAAATATTTATATTAAATAAAAGCCCTAGAAAGGGCTTTTATTATTTTAGCGTGAGCTTAGATTAATTATCACTATTTAATAAGCCATCAGATAACCGGTGGCGAGATTTATTAAAAATTTTATTGCTTACTTCACGGCCAGCACGACGTGCGCGTTGCTCTTGCTCTGGCAGTTTCATTTCTTCATTGCACGCAGCGCTACAACAACCTTCATATTTTTCAGCGCAGGTTGGGCATTGAATGAACAAAAGGTGGCAGCCATCATTACGGCAGTTGGTATGCGAATCACAAGGTGCCCCACATTGGTGGCAGTGCGCCAACATATCATCAGTAATGCGCTCACCCATACGGTTATCAAAAACAAAGTTTTTTCCTTTAAAACGTAAAGGTAAACCTTGCTCTTTTGCTTTACGCGCATATTCGATAATACCGCCTTCCACATGGTAAACGTTTTTAAAGCCGTTATGCAGCATGTAAGCACTCGCTTTTTCACAGCGAATCCCACCAGTGCAATACATCACGACATTCTTATCTTTTTGCTCTTGCAGCATTTCTACTGCCATCGGGAGCTGCTCTCTAAACGTGTCCGATGGAACTTCTACTGCATTTTCAAAGTGACCAACTTCGTATTCATAGTGGTTGCGCATATCAACAAACACAGTATTCGGGTCATCAATCATTGCGTTAACTTCATGCGCTTTGAGATATTGCCCTGTATTCGCTGGGTTAAATGTCTCATCATCGATGCCATCAGCAACCACACGATCGCGCACTTTCATACGCAGAACCCAGAACGATTTTCCATCATCATCAATAGCAATGTTTAAGCGCAAATCATTTAATGCAGGATCTGTGCGATAAATCAGTTCACGTAATGCATCAACATTAGATGCTGGCACGCTAATCTGTGCATTAATGCCCTCTTTGGCAATATATACACGGCCAAATACGCTTAACGCTTTGAATTGTTGATACCATTCATTACGAAATGTAGCAGGGTCTTGAATATTAAAATACTTATAGAAAGAAATGGTGGTACGTGGCTCCGTTTCAGCCAACATGCGTTCTTTGAGTATTTTATTTGAAACTTGGTTATGTAACACTGGCATGGTGTTCTCAATTCCTATGTAACTAGATAATATTTAAGCAGTTAACCTAATGACATCCAACAACACAACCACTAGGTTATTCGCTTATATTATCGCTGTTATTGTGTTAATAAAAAACCCTTTATTTTAAGTGGTTTTGTTATTGAGATATGATTAAATCGTTTAAACTGCCATATTCTTATTTTAGTGACGCATTTTAGTCATATTTCATTATTCACGATTTACGTTCGTTATGTTATAACATTGGGAATTCAAACCCTTTAAACAGTATAAAACGATGCGATTACTTCCTTTCTCTTTTATTATGCTAACGATTATTGCCCCACAGGTCGCAGCTCACCCCCACAGTTTTATTGAAATGAAAATGACGCTTGAAACCAAACAAGATAACTACTCAGGGATCCACTATGTTTGGAAAATGGATCCGATGACCTCAGCGGATATTTTGTATGAACTCAAAGGGGTAAAAACAGATGATCCACGCTGGAAAAAACAAGAAGCCATTGTAATGGCGAATGTATTAATGCAGGATTATTTCACTGATTTCTATTATCAAGGAAAAAAAATCAGTTTTAAGCGTGTACCTGAGAGTTACCGACTTGAAAAAGATGGGTTTTCTTTGGTATTTAATTTCACCGCATCATTAATGCAACCGCTGCCAATCAAAGATTCTCATGTGACTCTTCAGACTTACGACCCTTCATTTTATGTCAGTATGACCTACCAAAACTCGCAGCAAATTACGCTACCTTTAGAGCTTGCCGCCACCTGTAAATTGACGTTAGAAGAAGCCAATATTACAGACTCCATACGTGCCTATGCGTTTTCATTGGACAAAAGTGATACACCAGATGAAGACTTAGCACTCGGTAAGCAATTTGCACAGCGGGTGGATATTCAATGCCCTTAATTTCGCTACGTAATTCAAAATGCCTCGCTGCGGTCATCTTATTGTTGCTTATCGCTTATTGCGCCTTGCAGGTTTACACCCATTGGGGTTCATGGCTACACCTGAGTATTGTTTGGCAAAAACAGTTAAACCAAGGGCTATCTTACCTACTCCAAGAAACAGCGACTCGGCCATTTTATGCGGGGGGATTATTGGTCGTTGCCAGTTTCGCCTATGGTTTTTTACACGCCCTTGGCCCAGGACACGGTAAATTAATCATCACAACGTATATCGCCACACAGGCCACTCACTTAAAACAAAGTGTGTTCATCAGCTTACTGGCATCCTTATTACAAGGCTTAGTGGCAATTTTGCTGGTTTCTTTTGTGCTAATTTTATTCCAGCTCTCCACCAAACACCTAAACCAAGCCAGTGCTTATGCAGAGCAAATCAGCTACGTTTTTGTGATCCTGCTGGGCGCATTTCTTTGTGTAAGTGCGATACGTCGTCTTTGGCAAATCAGCAAACCCAAAAAGCCAGCCGCTTTAACGTTACGAAGTATTCAGCCACTCAATCAATCAAAAGCAAAAATTATTTATAACACGGCGCAAACGGAGTCCGCTAGCTGTGGTTGTGGGCATCAGCATGTTATTCAATCTGACCAGCTACAAGCAGGGTTCAAAAGTAAATTACTGATTATTCTTTCGATGGGGATCCGCCCATGCTCAGGCGCAATTTTGGTGCTGTTATTTTCCTATGTGATTGATGCGTACGTTTGGGGAATTATTGCGGCGTTGATGATGGCAATCGGCACAGCACTCACAATCTGCTTAATTGCTGTGTTCGTTCATCTTATGCGTGATAGTGCACTGCGTGTTTCACGTCTAAAAGGCGCTCAACTGTCACCGTATTGGGGAATTTCGCTTAAGATTATTGCTGGGGTGCTGTTTGTGCTGATGGGTGCTTTGTTGTACCAAAGCGGTACGATAGAACAAGCAACTTCACCATTACTGCATTAAAAAAGGGAGGGCTCCCCCTCCCTGGCACTTGCCGAAGTCACAGTGCGATAAGCACACTGTTGATGCGCAATGTCAACTGCTTAAAACAAAGTTGCCGACCTGCAACGCTATGCAGAACCCTGCAAGGTAGCAACTTTTTACTACTACGTTAAAACCTAGCTAGCTGATTAACTCTATTTTCGCCGGTAAACCTTGGCGAACAGAAGCACCCGATACCCAGTCAAGCCAAGTATTCGCTACTTCACGTGTTGGGTCAGCAAACCCGAGGTCGTTTAAGTTAATGCCTGAACCATTTGCTGCGTTCATTGGCATAGGTTGGCCGTCTAAATAGTGCTGTTTTGCGCCCATTTCGGTATGGCCATAACCATGCTCAATCGCGAGTACCCCTGGCATCACGCCATCCAATACACTCACTTGAGCCTCTGCATTTCCACCCGGTGTGGTGATGCGGATCCAATCACCGTGTTTTACCCCCATTTTCGCAGCATCATCAGGGTGAATAGCCACAAGGTTGGTCGGTTTAACATGGCGTAAGCGTTCAATCACAGTGGTTGAACTGCTCATCACATGGGATTTAAATGACATCAGTTTCAGCGGCCACTCTTTTTCAGGGAACACTTTATTGACATCATCGCCGTTCGCCATACGTGGTGGGTAGTAGGTTGGACAGCCACTGTAACGCTCCCCCGTAATCGCATGGCGGTTAATCGCGACGGTTGGGTTCCAAATTTGTAACCCTTTTTTCCACTGTGGTCCTGTCGCATCGCCATCCCACGCTTTTTCATACGGTGCAAAACGGCCACCGCGTGTGAAGATGTAGGCCACACGGCGCACTTCTTCTGGTTTTAGCGTGCGAGTGATCGCAGGTAAAATACGTTCAACACCACTGATTTGGATGTCTTCCGTTGCCGCTTCCGGTACCGGTTTTTCCCCTAACCACGCCATATTGGCAGCGACACGCAGGTAATAGTCTTCCGCAGTATTGAGTGAATGCATATTGCCATCCATATCCTCAATCACGTTGTCACCAAAGCCCGGTAATTTCAGTTCTTTTGCCACTGCAATACAGAAGCTTTCCATCGAAACTGGCTGTCCATCTGCGGTTTTCGCTGTACGGGACTCAACAATTGGCCAACGCGCCGTACTGGCTTTGACTTGAACACCCGACCACGGCGCACTGAAACCCCAACTCTCAAAGTTATGGGTATCTGGCACAATGTAGTCCGCCAGCGCAGTGGTTTCATTCATAAAGGCATCGATACCAATAATTAATGGAAGATGTTTTGGGTCTTTCAGTTTTTCTTCCATCACTTGGCGAATACCCGCAATGCCATATACTGGGTTCGTCATATTGGTGATCCACGCTTTAAGGGCATATGGATAACCCATCAATGCGGACGCCAATTGCTCGGTTAATTGCCCTTTGGCAAACGGATACCAAGGTGCTTTTGCTGGATACGGTTTTTCGCCTGCGGCTAATCTTGCTTTAAATTCATCTGATTTTTCATAGACTTCATTACTGCGTGATAACACAACACCTTTTGGCTTCACCTTGCCTTTGTAGCTCGCCATGTTGTAACGTGGGCCGTCGTTCTCCCCGTTAAATTTACCGCCACCAACAGACACACCGCCTTTCAGGTTTAAATTACCAATCAATGCGTTAAGCATTATGACTGACCATGCTGTGTAGAAGCCGTTGCCCCCCATCATACCGCCATGGGAAATGACCGCCGCTTTTCTATCATAGGATGTTAAGGCTTTGCCCAGTGATGCAATAGTTTTCACTGGTACATGGCAGCGTTCGCTATATTCTTCAAGCGTCATGCGATTTGCTGCTTCTTTTAGGCATTGGAAGCTCGATTTCACCGTGACTTCACTGCCATCGTGTAATGTGACTTGGCGGGTAACAAACAGCTCCGCTGCAGGGACATCATCTGCCAGTTTCAATTCGCCAGCGGCATCTTGAACTAAGTACGCTTTTTCATCATCCCCTTCCCCAGTGAGATAAGAGGAGATTAATAATTTGCCTGCTAATGGATGCGAATCATCGGTAATGACCAAATGGGTTGAGTTAGTCCAGCTTTTCTCTCCCATGCCTTCCATTGATTTTTCACTTGGCACACTGAGGTATTTTGCATTATAGCGCTCGTTTTCAATGATCCAGCGGATCATCCCCATCACTAACGCCGCATCAGTACCCGGTTGTACAGGCACCCAGTGACCGTGGTCATTGGCTAATGTTGTCGTCAATGGCAATGCAGGTGAAACAACCACATAGTTAAAGGAATCACGTAAACGCGCTGTCGCTAACTGGCGGCCTTGGCGTTTGAACGGGTTCCCCGATTGTGCCGGAGAGGTTCCTAGGAATAAGGCAAAACGCACGTTATCCCAATCGGGTTTGACGTGGGCGTTTTTGTCCAAGTCATCCATCAATGCCCCTGAACCTGCGCGGTAAGCGAGACCACAGTAAGAGCCATGCGCCCCGAAGTTTTTGCTACCAAAGCCGTTTTGCGCAAAGCGACGAATAAAGCCATCACGGCCATCATCCCCTGCGTTAGTCACTAACAGTTGGTTCGCTTTCGAGCCTAATTTCGGTTGTGATGGGTCTAATGGCGTTTCGAGGTCACGAATGGCTCTTAACCCATCCACATGGCCTTCACCGAATAAATCGCCGCCTTCAACCACTTCTTTAATCAGTTGTTCAAAGCTAATGCGTTCCCATTTACCTTCGCCGCGTTTACCGACACGTTTCATCGGCTCTAAAATACGCAGTGGGCTGGTTAAGCCTTCCATTAACGTCGCACCACGAGCACAAGCCGTTGAGCGATGCTCTAAACCTGACTCGCCACTCATTTTGTTGAACGCCGTTTTTAATGGCATACCATAAGGGAAATGCTCTTCGTGAGATAACGGGTGGTACGGGTTACCCGCGATACGCAGCACTTCATTTTTCGCTGTATCGACACGGGCACGGATGCCACACTGAGTCCAGCAGCCAAAACATTGGGTCATTGCAACAACTTGCTCTGGGTTTTCCTGCCAGCCTTTCAGCGCTTGGCCTTCTGGACGCAGTGAGTTGCCATTAAGGCGGTCTAACGTGACTTTACCGGAGGTGCCATTAACCAGACCATCGACTGCACGTTTAGCCACATCACGGTAACTTGCACCAAATAACGCAATTCCACCGACAACTAAACCACCTTTAAGCCATTGACGTCTTGAGAATTTAGCCATGTTGCACTCTCCTCGCAAACCAGCGAACACCTTCACGAACAATAATTGTTAACGCAATCCACAGACCAAATGTGCCTACAATAGCCATCAGGCCGTCAGTACCCAGAGGGAAGTGGTAGGGATTCGCGATAATGTTATATTTTGGAACCGCTTGAACTTCCATCAGGAAAATCCAACGTAATGTCCAAGCAAAAGCCATCGAAACTAAGGCTAAAACTGTAATGTAAGGCACTGAACGGATAGCTTTTACGTTACTCACTGACATCGAAAATGTGATTAACCACAGCGCACAAACGCCCATCAGCATCCACCAGCCTGCACTTGCCGTATCTAATTGTTGGCGCACCGCGATACCCGAAGTGGTATCACCTGATAACCACAGTGCGAAACACACCGCAAATAACAGCAATGTAATGACTTGAAAACGGGCTAAACGGTTTTGGTATTGGGGCTCTTTACGCGCACCTAAACCAATCAATGCAGGCAGAACTTGCAACGCACTTAGGAACATTAATACCGGCATCCACCAGCTATACCAAATTGGACGTGCGTTTAAGACTGATGCTTCACGGCCGGTGTACAGCAATAAGCCCATTGCCGATAACGCCGCTAGCAATGCCACCCAACGTGTTGCTTTGAACTCTTTTTTCCAAATCATTTTCACAATCAGGGCAACAAAATATAAACCAATAAACGTGGTGAATAATGGTAATAAAACAGAGCCCCACCACATCCAAGACCACAGTGTTGGGTGTGCGTAGAAATGCCAAACCCGTGCAGTTTGGTGTAAATCTGCGGTTAACGCGAGTGGCGCGGTGATCCCCATGGTGATCGCAATAAACACCGAAATCATCTCTAATCGGCCATTTTCGCTTTTATTTTGCCAATGCAGGTAACACGCGTACAGCACAGCGCAAGAGGCAATTCCGATAAAGAAAAAGTATTGTACTGCCCACGGTAGCCAGAAAAATTCTTGTGGCTGAGCCATAATTTCAGAAATATATGTCACTTGACCGTCCATCAGAACACCTCCTGCCATAATGCGGGTTGCCCTTTACCTTGTAGCGGCTGCACAAATGCATCATCCAAACCGATATAGAAAACTTGTGGTAATGTGCCACTCTCTGGTTTGAGTACTTTGATCTCAGCTTCATGTTCAGTCAGCATTTTACGGATGGTACTGTTCGGGTCTTTTAAGTCACCAATAATACGCGCACCACCCACACAAGATTCGACGCATGCAGGTAATAAGCCGACTTCTAAGCGATGTGCGCAGAAGGTGCATTTATCCGCAGTTTGTGTGGAGTGGTTAATAAAACGAGCATCGTACGGGCAAGCTTGCACACAATAAGCGCAACCAACACAACGTTCGTTATCGACCACGACAATGCCATCTTCACGTTGGAAAGTGGCTTGAACAGGGCAGACAGGCACGCATGGTGGCGAATCACAATGGTTACATAAGCGCGGTAGCAATACGTTAGTAAAGCCCTCTTCGCCTTTCACTGCGACTTGGTATTGGTTAACAGTCGTTCTAAACTGGCCTTGTGGTGTTTGGTTCTCAACCGAGCAGCTCACAGTGCAAGATTGGCAACCAATACAACGGCGTAAGTCGATTAACATCCCATAACGTTTCTCTGGGTTGCCTTCATGACGTGTTGGAGATAGGTTTAGGCCAGCTTCCGAGATTGGAATTAACGACGCACCCGCCGTCACTGCCCCAATTTGTTGTAGAAATTTTCGTTTACTCAGATCCATAATTGGCTCCAGTATTGACATTGCTAATGCGAAAATAAAAGTTATTAATCAATATGTTATTTGTTTTACAAGCGTTATTGACAATCGGTTCAGTCCGGTTAAGATAACCGCAGAAATTCTTATTTCTCTTTAAAACTGGTGTGTTATCTTGGTAAAGCTTGTCGTGCCATTGTAGGAAGAGAGGAGCCAGCGCCCTATTGTGGTTTACCACATACCCGAAGCTAAATTGATCTAACGCAACGAATAACCCAAATATGTTAAAAAAAACGCCTATACCGTTGTATCACATACTATTAACCATGCTTCTGATATGGTCATTTCCGGCGATTTCCGCGCAATGGACAATCGGTGTTTTGGCTTTGCGCGGCCCCAGTACCACCCAATCTCACTGGCAACCTTTAGTCGATACGTTAAATGATTCAATTCCAGGGGAACATTTCACTCTCCAACCTTTAAATCTCGATGAAATGCGAGAAGCCATTTCCGACCAAAAGATTGATTTTTTGCTGACTAACCCCGCGCAATTTATTCAACTCGATAGCCGTTATCACCTGCGTTGGCTACTTTCCTTGCGTTCCGATGTCGAACCCAATAGCACCACACGCAACGTGATTGGCAGCCTGATCTTGGTGCGCAATAACAGTGATATTACGGAACCTCAAAATTTGATTGGCAAAAAAGTGGGAGCGATTTCCCCTGATGCTTTTGGTGGGTATCTCTTAGGCTATAAAGTGCTGCGGGATTTAGGCTATGACGCCGAAAAAGATTTTCAGATGCAATTTTTGGGCTTCCCCGCAGATGCCTTATTATATGCACTGCGCGATAACTCGTTATCAGCAGTCATTGTTCCGGTTTGTTTGCTGGAGAATATGCACAGTGAGGGGCTTATTGATAAAACTCAATTTCGGCCGCTCATTCAACATCCCAGTTCGCTATCTTGCCTGACCAGCACCGAACTTTATCCTAATTGGTCATTTGCTGCCCTAAGCGAAGTGCCGGATAACCTTGTCGATAAAGTCACTAAGACCTTACTCTCAACAGATAAAAGCGCAATGCGCTGGGGAGCCCCCGCCTCTGTGACCCAAGTGGAAACGCTTTTGCGGGATGTGAACCAACACCCCCAGCAACGGCAAATTTGGCAAGATATCGTCAGTTGGACAATCCAAAATCAAATTACCCTTGGCTTTGTTGCCCTATTTTTTGTATTGCTTGGGGTGAACCACGTGTGGATTGCCTTTTTAGTCCGCCGCCGCAGCCGTCAGTTAGAAGAAGCGCATAACCGGTTACGTCAGCAAGAGGCAAATCTGCAAAAAGCCCAGCGACTCAATATATTAGGGGAAATGGCATCAGGGTTTGCTCATGAACTCAACCAACCGTTATCCGCTATTCGCCACTATGCCGAAGGGTGTATTTTGCTGCTAAATAAAGGCGCAGAAAAAACCTCGTTAATTAATGCGTTAACAAAAATTGATAACCAAGCCCAACGTGGTGCGGATATTATCCGTAATTTACGCCTCTGGGCAGGTAAGCCGGGGCAAGACCCAACACTGAACCTAAGCCAACAATCTGTTAAGCAAGCCATTAACCATATTTGGCAGTTGTTACGCGTTGATCAGTACTACCCTAATGCTAAACTACTCTTACCAGACACCCATGATGTGTCGTTAATGCTGCCTGAGACTTTATTAGAGCAATTATTATCCAACTTGGTTAGCAACAGCCTGCAAGCAGGTGCCACCACACTAAGTTTTGGTTTCCATTTTGCTCAAAACCGTTTTTTATTAGTCTTACAGGATGACGCTGGTGGCATGCCATCTGAACAGTTAGAGCAAGGGATAACCCCATTTGCTACTACCAAAAAAGAGGGCTTGGGGCTCGGTTTAGTGATTTGCCAACGCCTGATCCAAAGCCAAGGTGGGGATATCCGCATTGAAAACAATCTCAGTGACGATGGGTTAAATGGCCTTAGAGTGACACTCATTTTTCATTATCCTGACAATTTGAATAACTAAGCACGGTTTGCCACGCAATTGATAACATTCAGATTAATTATATGTGACAATGGCTTTATTACGCTGACTTAAGCCTATCTAATAGAGTCACCTTCTACACGACGAGGTCTGTATTTATGCCAGTGATCCATCTAGTGGATGATGACACCGATGTGACCGATGCTTGCCAGTTTTTACTTGAAACGCTGGGCTACACCGTCACCGTCTGGAATGACAGTGAACAATTTATTCAACATGCTGCCCTGCATCAAGAGGGGGTGGTTTTACTTGATATGCGCATGCCAAAATTGGATGGTCGAGAAGTTCATCAGTTTCTGCGCGATCAACACAGCACATTAGCCGTGATTTTTTTATCTGGGCATGGGGATATCCCGATGGCCGTTGAGCAAGTGAAACTTGGTGCAGTCGACTTTCTACAAAAACCGATTGATAGCCAGCAGCTGGCAAAAACACTTGAACAAGCTCAGCAACAAACCACGCAATCCACCGAAAATTATTTGATTAAACAACGTTATGAAATGCTAACGCCTCGGGAAAAAGAAATCTGTCGCTATGTGCTTCAAGGTTTAATTAACCGTGAAATTGCTGAAGCCACCTGTGTTTCCGTGCGCACAGTTGAGGTGCATCGCTCCCGCGTGATGGAAAAAATGGCAGTAAGAAACATTGCTGAATTGATGAGTACCATGCAGTCAGTGAACTCATTAAAAGAATAATTTGATATAATTAGATTCAATTAAACCTAATTAATAAAGTTAACCATTACAAACTAAAATAATCGGATACTAATGATACCAGCTCCTGCTTTTCAAAAACGCCTACTTCATCCACGTTACTGGTTAACATGGTTGGGAATTGCCGTACTTTATCTTCTTGTTCTATTACCTTATCCCGTTATTTATTGGATGGGAACTCGCATCGGGTTATTCTCCAAGCGTTTCTTAAAAAAACGCGTACAAATCGCCGATCGCAATCTGCAATTGTGTTTCCCTGAGATGAGTTTGCAAGAAAGACAACGCTATATTGATAAAAATTTCGAATCTGTCGGTATGGGGTTATTTGAAACAGGTATGGCATGGTTTTGGCCTGATTGGCGTGTTAAGCGTTGGCTTAAAGTCGAAGGCCGTGAAAATATGTTAGCGGCCCAAGAGACTGGCCGTGGAATTATCGTGCTTGGCGTACATTTTCTCACCTTAGAAATTGGTGGCCGAGCCTTTGGCATGCTAAACCCGGGCATTGGTGTTTACCGCGCCAATGACAATATCCTCATTGATTGGCTGCAAACCCGTGGACGCTTACGTTCAAATAAGTACATGCTCGATCGCAAAGATGTCAAAGGCATGGTGCGTGTTCTGAAAGATGGGGAAATTCTTTGGTATGCCCCTGATCACGATTATGGCCCGCGCAATAGCACCTTCGCGCCATTGTTTGCTGTTGAAAAAGCTGCAACCACGAATGGTTCACAAATATTGCTTCGCTTAGCGAATCCACTTGTTGTTCCGTTTGTTCCTCGCCGTTTGCCCAATGGCAAAGGGTATGAACTGCTCATTCAACCTGCTGTGGATAATTTCCCAGTCGAAGACAATGTGGCAACCGCAACCATGATGAACCAAGTTATCGAAAAAGAAATTTTGCGCGCGCCCGAGCAATATATGTGGCTACATCGCCGTTTTAAAACGCGCCCACAAGGCGAAGCGTCGCTGTATGGGGATCTCGATAAAATTCATCATTAATTTATGACAAGACAGCTGTAGGCCTACCTAACAAAAAGTTTTCCCTAAACAGATGGAGAGTTTTTCTTAAATGAGTGGAAAGCTTTCCTTAAATAAGTGGAAAGTTTTCCCTAGATAGTCAGCCCTACAGCGAGGCGCCTAAATGAAGATATCCCAAGGAGCGTACACAAGTACGTGACTTGTGTAGCTGAATGATGGCAACAAAGCTGTAGGGTTGAATATGAAGGGAAATATGACGGGAAAAGGCACCTACTGGAAAAGAAACTTATACGTCGTCTGGTTCGGCTGCTTTTTAACGGGCGCCGCCTTTAGCTTGATCATGCCTTTTCTCCCCCTTTATATTGAAGAACTCGGCGTCAAAGACCACGCCTCGTTAAATTTATGGACGGGTGCCGTTTTCAGTATTACCTTCTTGTTTTCCGCCATCGCTGCGCCATTTTGGGGGCGCTTATCGGATCGCAAAGGCCGTAAATTAATGCTGCTTCGCTCTGCGCTTGGTATGGCGATTGTAATGGTATTAATTGGCTTTGCACAAAATATTTGGCAGTTATTGGTGTTAAGAGCCATCTTGGGCTTACTTGGCGGCTTTGTGCCTAATGCTAATGCGCTAATCGCCACACAAATTCCGGTGAAAAAAAGCGGCTGGGCAATGGGCGTTTTAGCCACAGGGGCGGTAAGTGGCGCGCTGATTGGCCCGTTAATTGGCGGGTTCCTTGCTGACCAATATGGCTTGCGCCCAGTCTTTTTTATTACGGCCACTGTGCTATTTATCTGTTTTTTCGTTACTCTTTTTTATGTTCGCGAGCGCTTTACCCCTGTTTCTCGCAAAGATGCCTTAACCAGTAAGCAAGTTTTTGCCTCCTTAAGAAATAAAAACTTGGTGATCAGCCTGTTTTTCACCACGATGATCATTCAAGCCGCAATGGGCTCTATTAACCCAGTAATCACCCTGTATGTTCGGGAGCTATCAAACTCTCTTGATAACTTAGCCTTTGTCAGTGGGGTCATTGCATCTATTCCCGGTGTTGCAGCGTTAATTAGCGCACCGATGCTGGGTAAATTGAGCGACCGTATTGGCCCTGAAAAAGTGTTATTGGCCGTTTTAGGCACTTCAATTTTCGTGTTATTCCCGATGGGGCTCGTGAGTAGCTATTGGGAGTTAGGCTTCCTACGCTTTTTATTAGGGGCACTCAACGCCGCCCTGCTGCCAGCGGTTCAGACACTGATTATTTATAATATTTCCCACCAAGTGACAGGTCGAATTTTCAGCTACAACCAAGCCCTGCGCGATGTGGGTAATGTAACGGGGCCGCTGATGGGGTCGTTTGTAGCGGCAACTTATGGGTTTAGAGCCGTCTTTTTCTTCACTGCGGCCTTAGTGCTTTTTAACCTTATCTATTCTTGGCTTATTATTCGTCGCCAATCCGATGGCCTGCGCGCCTCACCAACTGAACAATAATCCACCAGGCAGTTTTTAACCAAAAACCTGATGCTTTATAAGCTTTATTGTTTTTTTAACGAAAAAATAATAATTTAAATGATTAACTAACTGTTTAATAACAACTTAATCGATTCAAAATTCTTTCTTTTATTGTCAATAAAAATCCTGTATCTTCCCCTACCTTATCGTGAGAAATGAGAGTTATATCGACTTTTCACCTTAAAACTACGCCTTTTACAATAAATTCATTCTGTTTATAGGCGATTCTATAATAATGTATGTTAAAAATATGTTTCCGAACTGAAAGTTAACATATCAAATAATAATCGACACTCAGGCGCTCGGCTTGGTGTTTTATATCATGCACAACCTCTCAAGAGATGATTTATGGGAGTTCACAGATGAATAATTCTGCGACTAAAACAAAAACTTTTTTCGGGCATCCATACCCGCTGAGTTCACTTTTCCTCACCGAAATGTGGGAAAGGTTCTCTTTCTACGGTGTTCGCCCGCTGCTTATTCTGTTTATGAGTGCGGCACTCTTACAAGGCGGCATGGAGCTGCCAATTGAACAAGCCTCTGCCATCGTCGGTATCTTTGCTGGTGGTGTTTATATCACCTCGTTACCAGGCGGCTGGTTAGCCGATAACTGGTTAGGCCAACGCAGAGCAGTTTGGTACGGCTCTCTGATCATTGCATTTGGTCACTTATCCATCGCAATGTCTGCATTTTTAACGAATACCTTCTTCTTTGTCGGTCTGTTGCTGATCGTACTTGGAACAGGGTTATTTAAAACCTGTATCACCGTGATGGTCGGTACTCTGTATAAGAAAGAAGATACGCGCCGTGATGGTGGCTTCTCTCTGTTCTACATGGGTATCAATATGGGGTCATTTATTGCCCCATTAATCATTGGCCCTCTGCATGAAAAATACGGTTGGCATTTAGGTTTTGGCCTTGGTGGCTTAGGAATGTTAGTGGCGTTATTAATTTTCCGCTTCTATGCTATCCCGCAAATGCGCCGTTATGACAAAGAAGTTGGCTTAGATTCCACTTGGAACCACCCAACAGTTCAACGCAAAAATGTCGGCAAATGGGTCACTTTTGCAATGATATTGCTCGCAGTATTGGTTATTTTAATCGATAACGGCACAATCCCATTCAACGCATCAATCATTGCGAGAAACTCTGCCTATGTAATTTCAACCTGTGTGGGCATCTACTTTCTGTTTATGTTCTTCTTTGCAGGTTTAAACAGCAGTGAACGCGCACGCTTATTGGCCTGTTTAATTTTACTGGTTGCAGCGGCGTTCTTCTGGTCAGCCTTCGAGCAAAAACCGACTTCATTTAACATTTTCGCTCGTGACTATACTGATCGCCAAATGGGAAGCTTCGAAATCCCAACCATTTGGTTCCAATCCATTAATGCTCTGTTCATTATTCTGTTAGCACCGGTATTCAGCTGGTTCTGGCCATCCCTTGCTAAACGCAATATGAACCCAAGCAGCATGACGAAATTTGTTATCGGTATTTTATTTGCCGCGGGCGGTTTCGCTATCATGATGGTTGCAGCAAACCAAGTATTAGCAACACAAAGCGGCGTTTCACCGTTCTGGTTAGTGGGCAGTATTTTATTACTGACCTTAGGTGAACTGTGCTTAAGCCCAATTGGTTTAGCAACAATGACCTTGTTAGCACCGCAAAAAATGCGTGGTCAGGTTATGGGTCTGTGGTTCTGTGCGAGTGCATTAGGTAACTTAGCGGCAGGTATTATGGGTGGAAACATCCGTAAAGACCAACTGGATTCAATGCCTGAATTGTTCTCCCATGTGTCTATCGCATTGGTTATCTGTGCCGTCGTATTGGCTGCACTGATTATTCCAGTCAGAAAGATGCTTAAAAATGCGGATAAAAACGAAGCTAAAGCGTAATTATCTTCATTAATTTGAACTGCTCAATAGCACCGTGTTATTGGGCAGTTTTCTCCTCTCCTTTCTATTACTTTGCTTATTATTTTTTTTGAATCGGATTATACTTTCTGCCTTATTTTTCATAAGCGGAATGTTAAGTATGCCTCTTTCTCTGCCTGTCTATTATGTTGATGCCTTTACCAACACCTTATTTCACGGTAACCCTGCTGCTGTTGTGTTATTGGATGATTGGTTGCCAGATGACAAGCTCATTGCCATAGCCGCGGAAATTAATTTATCGGAAACGGCATTTTTAGTGGGCCAACATATCCGCTGGTTTACCCCAAAGATGGAAGTTGCCTTATGTGGCCATGCCACTTTAGCGACTGCTTATGTGCTTAATAATGTCTTGCAGCAATCCACTCAACCCATTGTCTTCAAATCACTTTCAGGCGAATTAATCGTGACCTGTAGTGAACATGGGTTAACTCTTGATTTCCCAATCCTTGATTCTGTACTTAGTTCACCAAACCAATACCCTGAGCTAGCTGATATTTTAGGCATTGAAATCACCGAACTTTGGCTCGCCAAAGACCGTTATCTGTGTTTTTTTAAAAATAGACAGCAAATCGAAAACTGCCAGCCTGACATGCAACGACTTTCACAGCTTCCTCTACCAGGACTGACAATCACAGCACAATCTACTGAAGACGATTGTGACTTCGTATCACGCTACTTTGCACCCGCTAAAGGGGTAAATGAGGATCCTGTCACAGGGACTTCCCATTGTGCCATTGCGCCAATTTGGGCAAAACGATTACAAAAAACAGCATTAGTCGGAAAACAACTGTCGAAACGAGGCGGTATGATCCACTGCAAAGTGAATAATGGCAGAGTTAAGCTAACAGGAAATGCCACACTATTTTTAACTGGTAAAATTCAAATTAATCAATAAGTTGTAAAAGTTTAGCTCAAGAGCTCATATTTAAACCAATACCCGTACTATCAATAATGACATTAAATGATAGTCAACATGCGATAGGTATGACTCTTCCCTCGCTTTTGTGTTCCTTATCTCAGATTAAACAATAATTTTTTTAACATTTAATTAAAAATTTTAAATCAACGTTAAATTAGTTTACAATCATAATTATAATTAAAAATATAATTACAATTATAAGTATTGCTTATTGACGCTTTGATTAACTGTTAAAAACTCATTCTATATAAGGAACTCTATAAATGGCTATTACTAGAAGAAAATTTCTTATCGGTGGCGCGGTTGTCACTGTAGCCGCTGGTGCTGGAATTTTAACGCCAATGCTAACGCGTGAAGGTCGCTTTGTTCCGGGTAAGCCAAGACATGGCTTCGTAGCTGGAACTGAAGGCGCACTACCACAACAAGCTGACGTCGTTGTTATTGGTGCTGGAATTCTTGGGATTATGACTGCGATTGAGTTAGTTGGTCGCGGCTTAGATGTTGTCATCGTTGAAAAAGGCAATATCGCTGGTGAACAATCTTCCCGTTTCTACGGTCAAGTTATCACCTATAAAATGCCAGAAGAAACCTTCTTGCTTCACCATCTCGGCAAACACCGCTGGAGAGAGATGAATGCCAAAGTCGGTGCAGACACCAGCTACCGCACGCAAGGCCGTGTTGAAGTCCCTCTTGATGAAGAAGACTTAGTCAACGTAAGAGAGTGGATTGATACCACCAGCAAAAATGTCGGTTCTGATATTCCATTCAAAACCCGTATTATTGAAGGTGCAGAGTTAGATCAGCGCCTAAAAGGTGCGCAATCTAAATGGAGCATCGCTGGTTTCGAAGAAGATTCAGGTAGTTTAGATGCAGAAATTGCGACCTTCGTGATGGCAGAGCATGCCAAAAAGCTGGGTATTAAAATTTACACCAATTGCGCAGCAAGAGGGTTAGAAACTCAGGGCGGCGCAATTTCAGATGTCGTCACTGAAAAAGGGGCAATCAAAACGTCTCGCGTCGTCGTTGCTGGTGGTGTTTGGTCTCGTCTGTTTATGCAGAATTTAGGGGTAGATGTCCCAACGCTGCCTGCTTACCAATCCCAACAGTTAATTTCTGGTTCCCCAACTGCACCGGGTGGTAACGTCGCATTACCAGGTAATATCTTCTTCCGTGAACAAGCTGATGGCACCTATGCAACGTCTCCACGTGTTATCGTCGCGCCAGTCGTGAAAGACTCCTTCGTTTACGGCTATAAATATATCCCATTATTATCAATGCCTGATTTCCCAGTGCATATTTCGTTAAATGAGCAGCTGATTAACTCATTCACAGAGCCAACTAGCTGGAAGCTGAATGAAGTTTCCCCATTTGAAAAACACAGAAATATGACAGCGTTACCAGACCTACCTGAACTGAATGCGTCATTTGAGAAACTCAAAACCGAATTCCCTGCGTTTAAAGACTCAAAACTGATTGATCAGTGGAGTGGTGCAATGGCCATCGCACCTGATGAGCACCCAATTATTTCTCAAGTCAATGAGTACCCAGGTCTGGTTATCAATACCGCAACAGGTTGGGGTATGACAGAAAGCCCAGTTTCATCTGAATTAACAGCCGATTTATTATTAGGCAAAGAACCTGCACTGAATGTGAAACCATTTAGTCTGTACAGATTCAGCTAATTTATTTGCTCCATCGCGATCACAAAAACCCTCCAAATTGGAGGGTTTTTTATTGCCTATTATTCATCAATCCCTTAACATTCACGACTTAAATCAAATGGAGTGATTATGAACAAATTATTATTAGGAATGATGATTTCGTTAGTCAGTTTCGGCGTAATGGCAGAAAAAAACTACACCATAGAGCAAGTAGAAAATATGATTGCTTCTGGGAAAAAACCCCAAACTTCTATGCCTGTCTTGGATGGCACAATAGCAAAAGAGGATTTTGCCACCTGCAAATCAGGTTTGAAAGAGTGGTTAGATGGCGTTGAAAACTACCCGATTACTATCGAAAAAGACATTGATGGTGAAGATTTTTCTGCCACTATTTGGGCGGAATCCAAAGCCTTTTTGGTCTCTTGCGTAAAAAGCGGCGAGAGTGCGAAAGCCATCCGTATGAGCGCTGAATATTTAGACAATTAAACGCCCCATTTTATGTATTTTGATCCGCATCTTACCGTTGTGGGTCAATCTCCCCCTCTATCGCGATAGCAAAATGTGCTCTATGACAAAAACCGTCCAGACTGGATCGATTCACTTCTCATTTATTACTGTAATTATTTATGAGGAGTATTACACTTAGCTTTAACATTATTAATACACCAAGTAACAACTGAAGGCCCAACCATGAGTTCCATCGCTGATGATGTCATCGCACAAAAAATCGAACAATCCATTTCCCGTGTTTCCAAAGTCGTTTTTCCTACCACAACTAATCACCATAGCACCTTATTTGGCGGCACTGCTTTAGCGTGGATGGATGAAGTCTCTTTTATCACCGCAACCCGTTTTAGCCGTAAGCGTTTAGTGACAGTTTCCACGGAAAAGATCAATTTTACCCACCCAATCCCATCAGGCACAATTGTTGAACTCGTCGGAAAAGTCATCCGCGTCGGTAGAACCAGCTTAACGGTGAATGTCTCCATCTTCTTAGAAGATATGTATTTTGAAGGCCGTGAAGAAGTGATCCATGGCCAGTTTAACTTTGTGGCTATCGATGACAATGGCAAACCTACACCATTATTTGGTGAATAGTATTTAGAACCTCCATCCATTATCACCTTTTTGGTGTAAATAAAGTGTGGATCTATTTTTTATCTACACTTTATTTGTCGCTCTACCCTTTAATTATTTAGTTTTTTATTTCTTAATTCGTTAATCCAAAATCGTTAAATAAATCTATTTTTGGTTTAAATTATGAGATTTTTTGGCATAATTCACCAAAAAAGATTTTAACAAAAAATTAATTTTTATACCTGATTTATAAAATGCCTATTAATATATAATCATCATAATTAGAAATACTTAGTTTAAAAAACAAAGAATCATTAATATCTTGTTACAACAACCACATAGGGTCATCCTTTAACACCGAAAGTATACGCCTATAAGATGTAATTGCGAATAAACATTGTAATTTACCAAGTATAGACGTAAAGTATTTCAATACATTATTACCCCAAAAGGGTGTAGCGCCTTACAAGAATATTCGTTATTTAAAGCGATATCTGCGCTATAGCCTTATGTATATGTTTGAAGCAGTTAGGCAAGCTCAATAATTAATGTGCAAAAATTCACTTTATTGCCTATAAATAATAGTAATAAACATCGATGATATAAGAAATAAAACCATGCTTAGAATTCTTTCACTTATTTTTATCTTTATTTTACCCATCAGCCTCAGTGTTGCTGCGGTGCCTAAAGAAACCATCAAACGTATTGAGCAAGAAGCCCAAAAAGGCGATGTTAAAGCGCAAGTAATGCTTGGCATTGGCTACTATCTGGGTAATGAATTAAAGCAAGACTATGGTAAAGCCAAAAAATGGCTAACAATGGCCTCCAATAAAGGTAACTCTGATGCCCAGTTATTTTTAGGCGATATGTATCTAAATGGCAATGGTGTAGAACAGAACCTTGAAACCGCGATGGAGTTATTTGAAAAATCAGCAAATAAAGGAAATGTTGAGGCACAAAACTACATGGGGCAATTTTATTACCAAGGTATTGGTGTAAAACAAAACTATATTACTGCGTTTGAATGGTTCCAAAAATCTGCTGATAAGAAATTCCCCCCCGCTCAATACCAGCTTGGGAAGATGCTTGAAAGTGGTGAAGGTACCGAAATAGATGATAAATCTGCTGCAGAGTATTTAGCACAAGCCTGTAAAGCAGGTATTAAAGAGGCCTGCCCACAAAAATAATTCCCTTTCTCCCCTACGATTTCATCGGGTATTTTCAGCGTCGAAAGTACCCGCATGCTGCATATTTCTCTACTAAAAATCTGATTGCGACAACTTGCTCACAACCTATGATAAGCCTATCGGTTATTATTCTAATATTAACAATCAATATCAAAATGAATGATAATGATCTAAACTTATAATATACAAGAAGAAAGGAGAAATTATGTACAATACAATTTTAGTTCCGATCGATGTAACCGAAGACGCGCTGACCAATATGTTAGTTCCACATGTCAATTCTCTGCAAAAATTGAATAATGCAAATGTTCACTTTTTGGCCGTTACCGCGCCAATTTCTAACTACCTGCGCTACGGTGGCACTATTCTACCGGGTGATTTCCCAGACGATGAAAAACAAGCCGAAATTATTCTTGCTGAGTTAAAAGAGAAAATTAAATTATTCTCCATTCCCGCAGATAAAGTGCATGCAAAAGCGAGTGTTGGTTCTGTAAAAGATGAAATTTTAGCGGCTGCTGAAGACATTCATGCCGATATTATCTTACTAGGCTCACGCCGCCCAAGTATGACAACGTATTTATTAGGTTCAAACGCGGCTTCCGTCGTACGTTACGCGAAAACCAGCGTATTAGTTGTCAGATAAGCTAATCTATCTCAAATTATTAATGGTTTTAGCTTTATTTACTAACAATAAGTTTACACTTAATGATTGTTACAAAAATCAATAAAACCATACACATTATGGTGCTATTTTTATGACTAATTGAGGTAGATTATAGCCTCATAAACATTTTCGTGATTTTCACGCCCTGCTTTTATAGCGGGGTTTTTTTCGTCTTTTATTTGCTTGCACTAACTAAGACACTATTTAATTCATAAAAATCGAGCCATAAAAAAGCCCATATCACTTTGCAGCAAATGGGCTTTGAACATGATTATCAGACGTTTATTGTTCTAACGCTTTTGCCATCACTTTTTGGAAATCTTCCCATGAGCAATAACCATTCTTGTCAATTGGGCAGTCTTTCAGCTCTAAAGTGACATGTTTTGGTGGTGTCTCAAGGGATAAGTAGGCATTGTCCCTTAGCTGATCAGCCGTTTGATAAACATATTCGACTTTCATAAAATCTTTTTTCGTTTGCTTATCTGTCCAGCGTTGGAAAACCAATTTACCGCCAATTGGCGTGTGCTCATACTGCTGAGCTAACTGGTACGGTTTGAAATCCATCGCTGACATCAATGACGCAATATTGGAATCGTGCCCTACCAAGAAAATAAATTTAGCGGTTTCCCCTTTATCTACAGATACAAAGCCTTTATCAATATAATTGAGGATTGGGTGAGCCACATTTTTTGCGATAATTTTCGGTGTAAATAACGTTTCTTGATACGCATTTTTTAGCGTGTTGAGTTTTTTCCATTTTTCAGGGGTATCTACCAGCCCCCATGCCACTTGATTTGCTGGGAAACCTTCATAATATTGCAAGTCGATAGCATCTACTGCGGAATTGGCTATTTTCAATGGGCCACTAACACCCGGCTCCTTATCTGCTTCGATAATAAAGCTATTTTTTTGGCTATCGAGGTTGCACAGTTTGTCCGTTTTGCATTTTTGAGAATCTTTAATATTCAACACAGTATCGAGTTCTTCATAACCCGCTTTTAGTGATAAACCTTTTAAGTAATCATCCATTGCCGCAAGGGCTTTTTGTTTAAACTCAGGAGATCCATTGGTAATAATTGGGTTAAAGACGGGGTCCATCTTACCAATTTCTGGCTGATGGTGGATATTCACTTTACAACCCGGGAATGCACCTGCTGCAAAGAACTGTGCTGTCGCTATCGTTCTTTGTAAGCTATTGGTATACATATAAACATCTTCGTTACTGGTTGGACATAATTCATCCGCTAGAAGTTTATTTTGATCAATCCACTCCCTAAAATAATGCCCCATATACACTTCAAGCGCCCCACCTTGCGTGGTGAGATAACCGCTTTTTGCATCCCAGTCCGGCCATTTTTTATCAGTCACTTCGGTGAGGATACCGGTATTAACAATCGGAGTTCGTAAATTGTGGCGGCTAAGGACTAATACTTGGTCTAAAACCATATCTGATTGAGTGTCAGTGCTTGCCATGGTTGGTGCAATCGGTGCAAATAAAGCTGCAGATAAACATAGTGTTAACACTTTATATTTCATTAAGATACCCCTACCCAATATGGAAAAGTGAAAAGACGTTAAACAGTCCCAATAATCTAAACTTATCTAATAATGACAAAGCTGACTTTTTTTTCTGAGATTAATATCTCAAAACTAGCCTTAACTAAAATTAAAATCAGCCATTGACAATACAGGTCTGCGATTTAAGATTGCAGCATTATTTTAGGGAGACAATATAATGATAGTTCAAGCTGCCACTCGTGCACATGATGATGAAATAATTCGCGTTTGGGAGGCTTCGGTCAGAGCCACCCACGATTTTTTACCTGAAGAAAAAATCAACGAACTCAAAGTGGCAATCAAGCAACTTTATTTGCCAAATTTAGCGGTATTTGTCGCCTTTGATGACGCAGGGAAAATGGTAGGTTTTCTCGGTTGTGCTGAAAACCGCCTTGAAATGCTGTTTATCTCTCCAGAAAACCGTGGGCAAGGAACGGGGAAAAAACTCCTGCAATACGCCATTGAAGAATTAGGTGTCACCGAGCTTGATGTCAATGAGCAAAATCCACAAGCCGTTGGTTTTTATCAGCATATGGGTTTTGTGCAATATGGCCGTTCTGAGCTAGACGGTGAAGGAAACCCTTTTCCTCTGCTGCATATGCGTTTAAAAACCGCGTAATAGCATGAACATTATCGAGTTAGAGACCCCAAGGTTACGCCTTCGAAAATGGCAAGAGGAAGATAGCGCCGCTTTTTATGCACTCAATAGCGACCCCGATGTAATGCGCTACTTTCCGGCCCTATTGGATGAGCAACAAAGCCAACAGTTTTTAGATACCATTACCAAGAAATTTCATCAGCAAGGTGGCTGGGGGTTATGGGCTGTCGAATTGAAAGAAACCAACGCATTTATTGGTTTTTTGGGTTTAAATATTCCCGCTGCTAACTTGCCTTTTTCTCCCTGCGTTGAAATCGGTTGGCGCTTACTCCCTGCTTATTGGCACCAAGGTTTAGCTTCTGAAGGGGCGAAAGCGGTTATTCAACTGGCGTTTACCCAGTTAAATCTCCGTGAAATAGTGGCATTTACTGCTGTTCCTAATACCCCATCAGAATCAGTGATGAAGCGTCTTGGCATGACAAAACAGCCAGATAATTTTTATTACCCTGCGCTCCCTGATGGTCATTGGTTACAAGAACATGTGTTGTATCGCCTCAAAGCGAGCGATTACCGTCATTAAAGTGCCACCAAAACAATTCCCACAAAAAAGCCATCACACTGTGATGGCTTGATTTTGCGAGCTTATTCGTCAATTATTTTTTACTTTCAGCTTCTGCTTTCGCTTCTTTCGCTTCAACATCACGATACCAACGTGGGTGGTGTTTCTTCGCCCAGCGGCGGCTTACTTTGCCTTCGATCATACCTTTAATCGAGCCTTTAACCCAGAATGCCATGTACATATGGATTAAGATTGCATGGATTAAAATAATCGCGGCAGCAGCATGAATAAGCAGGCTCCAGCGGATCATCCACATCGGGAACATATCCGCAAAGTAAGGGCGCCAAATGATAATCCCAGTCACTAAGAGTACGAAAATCATACTCATAATACTCCAGAACATCATTTTTTGGCCTGCGTTATATTTACCGACATCCGCAACTTCGTGCTCGTTACCCTTGAGAACTTCAACAATATTCTTGATCCAAGGTAAATCCTTTCTATCTGGAATATTGTGTTTCACAAAGCGCACAAACATGAACATCAGTACGACGAAAATCAACACACCAAAGAATGGGTGAAGAATACGCCCCATTTGTGGTGTACCGAAGGTTTCCGTCAGCCATTTTAGTGTTGGGAAAAACAGTGCGATACCTGACAACGCAACCAAGAAGAAGCTGATGACCACTGTCCAGTGGCACGCACGGTCAATAAACTTAGTCCGTACAATCATTTTGCTTTTTTTACTCATGGTTATCGTCCTCCTCTTCATCACTCACTTCTTTGTTCGGGCCAATTCCCACATAGTGGAAGATTAATCCCGCAAAGGTTGCAATAAAGCCAATTGCAGAAAGTGGTTTCAGAACGCCTTTCCACAGATTAATTGGGGTATCAATTTGTGGATCTTCAGGCAGCCCGTGATAAAGCTGAGGTTTGTCAGCATGATGCAACACATAAACAACGTGTGTTCCACCGACGCCTTCAGGGTCATAAATACCTGCTTGCGCATAACCACGATTTTTCAGTTTCGTGACGCGCTCTGCACCGTATTCCAGCATTTCGGCTTTCGTACCAAAACGAATAGCACCTGTCGGACAAGTTTTCACACAAGCAGGCTCTTGACCAACACTGACCCTATCAACACACAAAGTACATTTGTAGACACGATTATCTTTCGGGTTTAATCGTGGGATGTTGAATGGGCAACCTGCAATGCAGTAACCACAACCAATACAGTGCTCTGATTGGAAATCCACAATACCGTTAGCATACTGAATGATTGCACCCGCAGATGGACACGCTTTCAAACAGCCAGGGTCCGTACAGTGCATACAGCCATCTTTACGGATCAGCCACTCTAGCTTGCCCATTTCTGTGGTTTCGCTAAAGCGCATCACTGTCCAAGATTTAGCACTTAAATCCGTTGGGTTATCATAAACCCCAACGCAATGACCCACTTCGTCACGGATATCATTCCACTCAGAACATGCCACCTGACAGGCTTTACAACCAATACAGGATGACACATCAATAAGCTTACACACTTCCAGCTTATCATCACGCGCCTGTGGCGGAGGCGTAATGCTATTGGTCGCGGAACGTTTAATAATGTCTTGAGATTGCATGGACATGTTCCCTCCCTTACGCCTTCTCAATGTTAACTAAGAATGCCTTATACTCAGGTGTCTGAGAGTTAGCATCGCCCACAGATGGCGTTAACGTATTGGTAATGAAACCTTTTTGCGTTGCGCCTTCAAAGCCCCAGTGAATTGGCAGACCGACCGTTTCAATCGGTTTGCCATCAACCATCAGGGTTTGCAATCGTGGTGTCACCACTGCCACCGCTTTGATAAAGCCGCGTTTGCTACTGACTTTGACTTTATCACCCAGTGCAATACCCTTCGCTTTCGCTAAGGTTTCACTGATTTCCACAAATTGCTCTGGTTGAGCAATCGCGTTTAAGCGAGCGTGTTTTGTCCACGTATGGAAATGCTCGGTCAAACGGTATGTGGTTCCTACATAAGGGAAATCTTTGTGATCGCCAAGGCGTTTCTTGTCTTCATCAAAAATTCGCGCAGCAGGGTTAGACACCACATTTGGATGCAATGGGTTTGTACCTAATGGCGTTTCAAACGGCTCATAGTGCTCAGGGAATGGCCCTTCTGCCATCTTATCGATAGCAAATAAACGCCCTAGCCCTTCAGGTTGCATGATAAATGGACCGGTTCCTACTTCTGGCGCAGATGCGTTAAAGTCAGGAATATCGTTACCCACCCATTTTTTACCGTTCCATTCGATAAGCACACGGTCTTTATTCCATGGTTTACCTTTGGTATCACAAGATGCACGGTTATAAATCACGCGGCGGTTCAGAGGCCATGCCCATGCCCAACCTAATGTATTACCGATACCCGATGGGTCGCTGTTATCACGGTTCGCCATCTGGTTGCCTTTTTCAGTCCAGCAACCGGTATAAATCCAGCAAGACGAGGCCGTTGTCCCGTCATCACGCAGCAATGCAAAAGAGCTAAGTAATTCACCTTTTTTCGCTTGAAGGTTGCCATCCGCATCGTAGAGATCAACCAGTGCGACACCGTTGTTCTCTTTTGCCACTTCTTCTGATTCAGGGTGGAATTGTCGTTTGTAATTCCATTTCATCTGCATCAGAGGCTCTTGGCCTTGGCCGCCTTCTTTCTCATACATTTCACGGATTTTGTACAAAATACCCGTTAAGATTTGGCCATCATTACGTGCCTCACCCGGGCCATCCGCAGCTTGCCAGTGCCATTGTAACCAACGGCCTGAGTTGGCGATTGAACCATCTTCTTCCGCAAAACAGGTTGATGGCAGACGGAATACTTCGGTTTGGATTGAAGCGCTATCGACGTCATTCATCTCACCGTGGTTTTGCCAGAAATTCGCCGTTTCTGTGACTAACGGGTCAACAACCACTAAATATTTCAGCTTACTTAGGCAGCTCACCACTTTGTTTTTGTCTGGGAAAGACGCAACTGGGTTAAAGCCTTGGCAGATGTAGCCGGTGACTTCGTTACGGCTCATCATGTCAAAATACTTCATAACATCATAAGCTTGGTCCCATTTAGGTAACCAATCGAAGCCCCACTGGTTATCCGCTTGAGCAGAATCACCATAGAATGATTTCATCAAGCTAACGAAGAATTTCGGATAGTTACTCCAGTAGTTCACCTGATTCGGTAATGTCGCTTTTGGCGTGTTCGCCGTCAGGTAATTATCGACCGTAAGGTGCTTTTCTGAAGGTAACGTCAGGTAACCCGGCAAACTGGTAGATAACAAACCTAAGTCCGTCAGACCTTGAATGTTTGAGTGACCACGTAATGCGTTCACACCGCCACCCGCCACGCCCATATTACCGAGCAGTAACTGGATCATCGCCATGGTACGGATGTTTTGCGCACCCACGGTATGTTGTGTCCAACCTAACGCATACAGGAACGTACCCGCTTTTTCAGAGGCACTGGTCGTCGCGAGGATTTCACACACTTTTAAGAAATCAGCTTGGGAAGTACCACAAATTTTTTCAACTATCTCAGGCGTATAGCGTGAGACGTGCTTGCGAAGTAAATTCCAAACACAACGCGGGTCTTGTAATGTGTCATCGCGCAGTGCATGACCATTTTCATCAAATTTGTAGTTCCAGCTGGTTTTGTCATAACTGCGTTTGTCAGCGTTATAGCCACTAAATAGGCCATCTTCAAAGTCAAAATCATCTCTGACAATTAACGCCGCATTGGTGTAGTTCTGAACATATTCAGCATTGATTTTATTGTTTTCAATCAGATACAGTAAAACGCCCGATAAGAAAGTAATATCGGTACCTGAACGAATTGGCACATAATGGTCTGCAACTGATGCGGTACGCGTAAAACGCGGATCAATTACAATCAGTGTCGCATCATTATTGTTTTTAGCTTCAATTGCCCAGCGGAACCCAACAGGGTGAGCTTCCGCAGCGTTACCGCCCATTACGACGACAACATCCGCATTTTTAATATCAACCCAGTGGTTGGTCATCGCACCGCGACCAAATGTTGGAGCAAGACTTGCTACCGTTGGTCCGTGTCAGACACGCGCTTGGTTATCAACCGCCAGCATACCTAGCGATCGTGCGAATTTTTGGGTCAGCATTCCCGTTTCGTTACTGGCAGCGGATGCACATAACATCCCTGTTGATAACCAACGGTTTACTGTCGTACCTTGTTCATTTTTCTCAATGAAGTTTGCATCGCGGTCATCTTTCATTAATCGCGCAATACGCGTGAAAGCATCATCCCAGCTAATGCGTTCCCATTTATCGGAGCCTGGTGCTCTATACTCTGGGTAACGTAAACGATTTTCACTGTGGATGTAATCCAGTAGGCCAGCCCCTTTTGGACATAAAGCACCACGGTTTACAGGGTGGTCGGAGTCTCCTTCGACGTGGAAGATCGCGGATTTAGCATTCATGGCGCCATCGCCCATGCTATACATTAATAATCCACAACCGACAGAACAGTAAGTACAAGTATTACGCGTCTCTTTTGAGCGTAGTAATTTATATTCACGTACATTAGCTATTGCCATTCCAGGCATAAAACCTAACGCAGCTACAGTTGTACCTGCCATCCCGCCAGCACAGATTTTAAAAAACTTTCTGCGACTAACGTTCATTGCTACCTCTTTATATTTTTTGTATAAATCGGTGTGAGGATAGCAGCCTAATATGATTAGATATTGCCTAAAATCAATTAAAGTGAAAATAAAAGTTTAATTAATATTAACTGAGTAGTTAAACAACAATTAAAATTACCACCAATAGGGTATTTATTGTTAAATTGATTTAGATCAATTGTTACAATTGAAAACATTTAAGTTAAATAAATCTTATTTAGCGTTTTTTGAAATCAGCATTTCAACACAATAATTATACTGCATTAAAATCACTCTATTTTAAGGTGCAAAAATGCACTTAACGTAAACTATAATATTCATTCACATTCAAATAATAAGATAAAAGACATAAGCTCACCACAAAATAATCCCTCACATTTTATCAGCCATATCCATAATGTAGAGAGCAGCCCAAAAGTCCTTCAATTTATTAAGTAATAATCAACAGAAAACAACAACTCAGCTGGAACGAGATGAATTAAAATATAGGGTTCAGCATTTCAAACAAAGTTGCAGGGTCTATATAAAACTGATAAGGAGGATATTGATTGGAATTCATCTAGCTTATTTAATTTAATTGAAAACTATTTTTTCAGAAATGCGAGCAAAGCCAGATTGGCTTTCTTTCTTAAAAATCACCATAACAATAAAGATGGTATGTTATTTTTCTTTATTGTTATGATCAATATAAAAGTGATTTTCTACTTCCAACCGCTGATAATAATACCTGCACCGACAAAAACCACTAAAGCCCCTACCCAATCAGTAACAGTAAGCGAAACACCATCAACGACTTTTAGCCAAACTAGCGCTGTAGCAACATAGATCCCGCCATATGTTGCATAAATTCGCCCACTCGCTTCAGGATGTAATGTTAGTAGCCAAACAAATAGTGCCAAACTCAGCGCAGCAGGAATGAGTAACCATGAGCTTCCTTGTTTTTTCATCCATAAATAAGGGAAATAACAACCTGCAATTTCAGCTAGTGCAGTGATGAAAAACAAACCAATAATTTTTATAGACATAGAAACCTATTCAATAGAGTACCCATTCATGCTTTTTAGAAAATCATTCTAGGAAGAGCAATACAGGTAACGTTATACCGACTTTACTAACAGTAAAGAAATTCGCCTTGCTATGGGTAAAACAAAGAAAACCGTTGGAAAGGCTATCATCCACGAAATTCCCCAAGAACTGAGCCAGGGAGTGAATACTTCACTGGTAAAGCCGAGTGCTCTAACTGTACTTATTAACGATACAATGCCACTCATAACAAGAGACAAAAACAAAGGGACAAGGACAATCATCGCCCGAGCGGGTAATTTAGGGATGCCTAAAACATAATTGCTGTCTTGGTATGACATAAAAACTCCTAAGCAAACGAGCACACAAAGCACATAACGATTTATGTGACCAAAGTTATATGCGTTGCTTAACGTAAACGCTTACGAGTCTCATGACCATTCGCGATTATTCTATGGTATTTGATTTTTTTGTCAATGAACCAACAAAAACGATACAACAACACAATAGGTTCTGGTATCCTCCTTTTTCACATTAATATACAGCGTATAATTAATAATGGAGGTAACGCATGATCACAGGGCATGTCTTCATAGCAACCAGTTTAGATGGCTATATTGCACGTAAAAATGGCGATATTAAATGGCTTTTACAACAGGATCTGCCTGAAGAAAACCATGGTTACGAAAACTTCATCTGCAACATCGATGCAATCATCATGGGGCGAGGAACATTTGAAACCGTTTGTAATTTTACGCCTTGGCCCTATGAGCAACCCATTGTGGTTCTTTCATCCACACTCGCAGACCAACCTGTTCCTGAACATTTAATCGGTAAGGTACGGTTTTCGAACCAGACGCCTGAGCAAGTCATGCTGATGCTAGAGACCGAAGGCTGTAAACGTGTTTATATCGATGGCGGGCAAGTTGTTCAATCCTTTTTAAAACAAGGGCTAATTCACGACCTTATTATCACTAAAATTCCCATTCTATTAGGTGAAGGGCGTCCATTATTTGGCCCAATTCCCCATGATATTTTCCTTAGCCATTTGAATACTCGAAGCTTCCCTTCAGGGTTTATTCAATCCCATTATGAGATAGTCAAATGACAGCGAGAAAACCAGGTCGCCCTAAAACACAGCAACTCAATATTTCATCTGAAAATATTATTGCCAAGGCGATAGAAATATTAGATGACAAGGGGATTGAGCAATTATCCATGCGGTTAATCGCTAAAGAAATGGCTATTACTCCGATGGCGCTTTACCATTATTTTTCTGATAAAAACGCGTTAATTAAGGCCATTAGCAACACGCTATATCACGATATTAATGTTACAGATATAAAAGGTGTTCAGCCCAAAATAGAAAACCTTTTGCTTAGATATCGTGAAAAGGTGATTCAATACCCACAGATTACGTTAGCGATATTTAATGCATCTGCGTTATTTCCTGAACAGGCTACTCGCATAACCAAAGAGATAATTCAGTTATTAATAGAGTTAGGGTTATCAACACAGCAAGCAACCCAGTGGGGGCACATTCTGATTGACTATACTCACGGGGAAGCTTTAGCGTCAGCAACTTTAGAATATAACGAGCAAGTTCACGCTAGAGAGAATTATATTAACGCAATGATTTTACTGAACATGAAGGGTTTATTGTTATGTCAAAAATAGTCAAATAAATAACGTTTTACTGCGATATGCCTTTTGCTCCCTACCACTTTTTATTTCTGCTACTATAACTGCCATCATTTCTATCATCTTATTGGCTAATAAAATCATTATGAGAGCAACATCTGAAGAAGCCCGCGTATTTATTGAAGTGGTAGAACAAAAAAGTTTTAGTAAAGCTGCTGATAAACTAAATCTAGCGAATTCGGCAGTGAGCCGGATCGTCAAAAAGCTAGAAGAAAAACTGGGTGTCAATTTGCTTAACCGCACCACAAGGCAAATTGACCTAACCGCCGAAGGTGAACTTTATTTTCAGCGTATGAAAGTTATCTTGCAAGAAATGCTCGCGGCGGAAAATGAATTACATGAAACACAAACTTCCCCAAAAGGCCTATTACGAATTGATGCTGCAACACCCATTGTATTGCATATATTAATCCCTTTTGTGTCTGTTTTTCGTCAACAATATCCCGACATTCATTTATCGCTAGATTCATCAGAAACCTTTGTTAATTTAATCGAACGGAAAGTCGATATTGCAATACGTGCAGGGCAACTCACCGACTCTAGTTTACGTGCCCGCCCGCTATTTAATAGTTACCGCAAGATAGTTGCGTCTCCAAATTATCTAAAACAGCATGATGAACCCAAATACCCTCAAGATCTTTTGAGTCATACAGGCTTAATCTTTACTGAACCTGCATCATTAAATATGTGGCCAGTTAAAGGTATTGATGGGCAATTAATAGAAATCACAGAAGGGATATCATCAAATAGCGGAGAGACGTTAAGGCAGCTTTGCTTAGCGGGAAATGGGATTGCGTGTTTGTCTGACTTTATGGTGAATAAGGATATTCAAAGTGGCCAATTTGTCGAAGTGTTGACAGAAGAATTGCAACCTATTCCTTTGCCATTTCATGCCGTTTATTACAGTGACCGCGTTGTCAGCCAGCGCATTCGCGTTTTTATTGACAGCTTAACTCAATATCTTGCAGAAATTCAGAAGCCATAACAAATTATGGCCTCTGAATATATAAAGCAATCAATTAGTCCCAGTTTGGTGCTAAGCCTTCTGGGCTAACTAAACGGTCATTACAATCTAATTTTGCAATCGCCGCTTTATCGTCGCTGTCTAACTGTAATTGTGTTGCTTGCAAGTTACTCAATAAATTTTCACGTTTGGTTGATGATGGAATAACAGAATACCCTTCACCCATTGCCCACGCTAAAATAACCTGAGCCGGTGTTGCATTGTGTTTCTGTGCAATACGCCCAATGACCGCGTCTTTTAATGCTTTACCATAGGCCAATGTCATATAAGAGGTGATATGGATATTGTGCTGTTTAGCCCACTCAACGACTTTTTTATTTTGCAGATAAGGCGATAGTTCGATTTGGTTTGTCGCAATATTTTCTGCACCAACTGCTGCAATCGCTTTTTCCATTAATGGGATGGTGAAATTAGAAATACCAATTTCACGTGTTAACCCTTGTTTTTTTGCTTCCAATAAAGCTTGCATAAACTCTTCAACAGAAACGGCATCATTTGGTGATGGCCAATGCACCAGTGTTAAATCCACATAATCTGTTTGTAAATCACTTAAGCTTTTTTTCAGACTTGGAATAAGTTTATCTTTGCTTAAATTCTCAATCCAAATTTTTGTTGTGATATAAAGCTCACTGCGTGCAACACCGCTTTGTGCAATCGCCTGTCCAACTGCAGCTTCATTCTCATAAATTTGTGCAGTATCAACAGCACGGTAACCAACATCTAATGCATTTTTTACCGAAGCAATCACCACATCATCTTTTAAACGGAATGTACCAACACCAATCATAGGAATAGTCATTATGTTTTCTCTCTTAAATTTGTTCACGTTAAACTTCACAAATAATTATTCAGTTAGCCTATACTCACGAGTTGAAAACTAACCAATAATTACTGAGGCAATTCGAATACCACAGAGAATACGATGGAATAATGCAGAGGAAAATAGCCATAAACTCAATAGACTTTTGCTAAAAAATCAACAATTCCTCTAGTTAATAGCTTTAACTATAAAAATAGCCTTTATAGGCACATCTAGCTAAAATCAGCTTAATAAAATTACCATTTCAGATAATGACACCAAAAAAAACAAAGAACAACAATCCATTACTCCGCTTTTTATCTTCATTCTAGTTTGTTAGCCTAAATGCAACTTAGCAATTAACGAATAAGGCAATACAAATGAAAATTCTTCTTCTCAATGGCGGGCAAACATTTGCTCACTCCGCAGGACAACTGAATCGTACCTTACACGATGTAGCCAAAACATGCCTAAGTGAGTTAGGACACACTATCCAGGAAACGCATATTGAATCAGGTTACGATATCGAAAACGAAGTTAAAAAATTTCTTTGGGCAGATACAATCATTTACCAAATGCCAGGCTGGTGGATGATGATGCCTTGGATGGTAAAAAAATATATGGATGATGTTTATACCCTCGGCCATGGCCATTTATATGCAAACGATGGCCGTACTCGCCAAGATCCCAGCAAGCAATACGGTACTGGAGGCCTGCTTCATGGAAGAAAATATATGCTTTCAGTAACTTGGAATGCCCCTATTGATGCATTTGATGAGTTTGATAATTTTTTTGATGGTCGTGGTGTCGATGGCGTTTATTTTGCCTTTCATAAATCACAACAATTCCTCGGATTGAAAAAATATCCAACATTTATGGTTAACGATGTCATTAAAGAACCTAGTATCGAAAAATATATTCTTGATTACAAAAACCACCTTACTCAAATTTTTAAATAAGCTAAAAAAGGAATGCATATGCATTCCTTTTTTATCAATAAAAATAATTTATATTATGCAATTTTACGCATTAACTTCACATCTAATAAATCAACTTTATCTTTTATTCTTTCAATAAATTCTTTTAAATGAGGTGTCTGATTGTGCTTGTCCAATGACTCCTGATCCTGCCATCTTTCAAAAAAAACGAATGTATTTAGATTGTTGTTGTCCTGATGTAATTCATATTGAATGCATCCTTCGTCTCTATTGCTTGGCTCAACAATCGACTTAGTTGCTGATTTCACAAACTCGACCTCATTACTTTTTGCAATTATCGTTGCAATAATTCTTATTTCCGACATAAACTCACCTTATTATAAAAGTAGATAATATTAACTTATCTATTTATAACATAACTCGAAGTTAGAATTTAGACTTTATTATTCTATAATTCAGAAAATACATTTCTAGATTTAATCATATTGTTATATTGCAAAAATAGTGTAACTTTAAAATATAATGCAATAATTTTTATAATTGCATTATATTTTGTTTATCTCACACTGGCGGCTATAGATTAAATTTCATTCAATAATGATGCAATAAATTTTAACCGGTGATCATTACCACCTTGAGTTACACGGTCGCAATTCATCCATTTACCATTTTTAAGCCCTACTGCTGTCATGCAATGAAAAATGGCATCACTTACTGGATCACCTTCTTTGATGATGAAATCAGTGGGCTCCTCAGACGTTGTCACAACTGTCGTTTTATTGATATCTAACAGTGGTAATAGCTTCTGTTGTTGTTCGTTATAATACCAAGCAAAGTCATTTAACATCACTTTATCAAAGAAACCTTTTAAAATAGCAGGCATTCCCATCCACCAAACAGGGAAAATAACAATTACCTCAGAGCTGACTTTTAGTGTTTCTTGGTATTTGCCCACTAAAGGATCAATAAAGTCGCCTTTTGCGTATAACGCAAGTTCAGCCTCTGTTAAAACAGGGTTGAAGTTATCTGCATGCAAATCGATAAGTTGGTACTCTTTCTTCTTAAGAACTAATTCTTTTTCTATCGTTTCAAGTAGAAAGTGGCAAAAACTTCCGCTCCATGGATGCGCATAAATGATTGTTACCATAAAATCCTATCCTTAACATAAAACTAAATGATATAAAATATTACCCTCATTTTTCTTTTTTTATTGTAACTGATTATAAATAAACACTAATGACAAAACGCAAAGATTATTCATACACTGTACAGATAAAACTAACCAGCGTAGCATGATGAAATCATCATATAGTATGAGGCCGCAATGAAAAATCATATTCAATTAGAAATTAAAGACAGCGAAACCACTTTATCTTACCTCTCAACTAAAATAAGCTTACCGATTGGTCTTAAATATTTTAATGGTTTTAGCTTCCAACACTCTCCTATTACAGCTTATGAGGCTGAAATGGCAATTGAACATGTCGAAAATGCGATTATTCCAGCAAAAAAACAGCTTCCTGATGGTGAAATCTTACTTTTCAGTAATGATAGTAAATTAAACCAGCTCATTGAGAATAAAAATATCTCAGGTAACTTTCTCGCTACTGAAAAAATAGAAATGGCTTTTAATGAATTAGTGAATGTGATTAATGGAAGCCCACTTCATTCAACAAAATTGCCAACGACTAGTGAGTTCAGTGCTTTTTTATTAATTATAAGGGAAATTACCCATCATTGGGGTTTGAATGGTATTACATATAATAGAAAAGAGTGACAAATCCCCTCTATGTCTAGGCTCTAGATTAAACATGCTTGATAAGCTTAAATAGGGCTTAATGTTAATACTCTACACGTTATTCTCAAACAAGTTGGCTGGGCTATTGCTCTTTAAAAAAGGACATATGTCCTTTTTTAAAGAGCAATATCTAAGTATGATCCATCAATAATTTTAAGTATAAGTGGCAATTAAAATGAGAAGAGTAAACTCTACGGAAAAATGTGAAGATTTTATTGCTTATCATAAACTTAATGATATTATTTCTGATGAAACTCTCGAAAAAGCAACGCTTATCCGCGTAAAAGCCAAAGAATATTTAATATTTCAAGACAGCCAAATCAATCACCTTTATTTTCTCGTTCAAGGAAAACTACAAGTTGAACGTTATGAGACAAATGGCAACAAAGTGATTTTTTCATTTGAAAATGCATTTTCTATTATTGGTGATTTGGAACTTTTTCAAAATAACAATGAAAGTGACCGTATCTATAATACTATTCAAGCCGTTACAGATTCAGACTTACTTACATTACCCTTATCCATGATCCGGAAAAAAGAAATTTACTCTCCATTATTTCTGCAGTTCATCTGCCAGCACCTTAGCCAAAAGCTGTATAACGCATCACTATTACACTCAAGTGCATCCTACTCTGTTGAATATAAATTAAGGCGCTATCTCGCTTTTGTTGAAAAGCAACATGGCGAGAGCTTTAAGCTAGAAAATCGTGATTCTTTAGCTGCAATGCTTGGGGTATCAGTGCGGCAATTAAACCGTACTCTATCTAAACTCGTCAGTGATAAGTTGATCGAACAAAAAGGTAAACAAATTAAGATCCTCAATACAGAGCAACTCTTAATCACATATCAAGTTTAGATATTTTGTCATGTAAAAGTCACCACAAATCATTGCATTAATAAATCAAAATTCAAGAAATGAGAATTATATTAATGCAATTTAATTTGAGTTAGGTTAGATTCCAAGTAATATTATTGTTACTGGGAATCAAAAATGCCTTTCAATTGGGGATACGTCAAGATTAAAGCAAAGGTTATTGCTAAACATATCCGCCACGCAAAGCTTATCAGCAAAGAACCAAATATCCCGATTATTTACTTACCTGGAATTTTAGGTAGTAAGCTATATGATATTGAAAATAAACGTCTTATCTGGGGAGATTACAACAGCCTTATTCACAAAAATAATTATGAATATGTTGACAGCGCGTCAAATATTGAAGCATCCCAATTACACCGTTTTTCGATTATCCCCGGTATCGTCGATAGCTTAATTACAGCACCACTTAAGCAAGTACTCGAAACGGCTCTTAACTATCGAGATGGCATTGATTTATTCTTTTTAGGCCATGACTGGCGCGCAGACAATCGCCTTCTCGCACAAGAATTATCAAATAAAATCAATCAAATAAAACAAACCCATGGACAAAAACAAAAAATTATCTTGATTGCTCACTCATCATCAAACAGTGCCATTCGCTATTATTTACAATCTGCTAGCCAACATGAACGCGACAGTATTACCAAATGGTATGCATTTGGCCCCCCCTGGCAGGGAACGTTCCAATCTTTGCATCTAATCAATTCAGGGTATTACCCTGCGGGAAAATTTTTTTATGGTTTTACCGCAGATGAAATTGCCAGCTGCCCAAGTGCCTTTCAATTATTGCCTGCCTTTGCCAAAATTATAGATAAGCAAGGTAAACCAATTTTAGATTTTGATGTTTATGATGAAAATTGCTGGAAAGAGTTTCATATTGGCCCATACCAGACCACAACGACACAAAACCCTGCACTACGAACACGTGTACAAGAAAAATTAGCCGATAACCTTGCTCAAGCAAAAAACTTTAGCCAATACGTTGCTAGGCGTACACCAAATGAAATCGCTATTGCGCAAACTTGGTTTTTAAGCAATAACCATATCACCGTCAAACAGGCAATATATGATAATGAGCAACTCTATACGGATGCCCTATTGATTCAAAAAGAGTTTCCTCATCTTGCCGATATCGCACTCACAAAAGGTGATGATCATCTTCCCATCGAAGGTTTGTTAGAAGGTTGGCATGACGCCATTATTCAAGCCCCTGAGCAACCACCTTTCGGTCAAAACTATGCCTATATCAATCAGGCTCGTACCCATCGAGGCTTAGTCAGTCATATTCCTAATTTACAGATTTTGGCTTTTGATATTGCCACATTGAATCAACGAGTGACTTATGAATAAGAACGCAATAATCACCGCAGGCACACCATTACCACTTTATTATCGATTCATATCTTCAGTGATCCGCACTGTCTATTACCCTAACTGTACTCTTGTCAACCATACGGCTTCCCCTGCTAACGGGAAACCAACACTCTATTTATGTAGCCACCGCAATAGCGCTTTTGATGGCTATCTACCGCTGAAAATAGCACCTCTCTCTCAAGCTCTAGCATCTATTCAGCTATTAAATAGCCCTATTATGCGGCTGTTTTTTACAGGTATTCCGGTAGTTAGAAAAAAAGATAAAGAACGATTCTCAATCACCGCCAATAGTTTTGAAAACCCGGTTGATGCCGGAGTCGCACATCTCAGAAATGGTGGTGACCTTTCGTTATTTCCAGAAGGAAGCAGTGAATGGGGCTATAAGCCACTACCTTATCAACGTGGTGCTGCGAGGATAGCTCGAACACTTCTAGAAGAAAACATTGAATTTAATGTCATACCTCTGGGGTTGTTTTATGTCATGCCAGACAGATTCGCTAGCCATGCTGAAATTTATGTCGGTAATCCCATTTCTATTGTCAGCAAATTAGATGATGAATCTGGTCGTGATTGGGAAAAACGTATTCATGAACAATTTTCCCAAGAACTGAATGCGGTTTCAGTCAATTGTCAAAATGAAGACATGTTTCAACAAGCAGAGCAATATGCTTATCAGTCACTGCAAAATGGACAATCTTATGCGAGCGCATTTTTAGATTATCAGCAAAACCCAGACTCAATGTTATGTCATAAAATACAATCAACCAGCAACACAGAGGCTTGGCGATGGCTCGGTTTTTGCTTAATGTTTGTTTTCCTTCCTATACTACTTGCCGCTAAGTTCGCCGCATCACGAGCAGATGCCCGCAATACTGTCTCTTTTTTCAAAATACTAGGAGGAAGCATTGCAGGCCTTCTTTGGCTACCTATCTTATTGATTTTCACGCTTTGTTGGCCAACCATATTACTTCCATCACTTATCAGTGCTTTTATAGGTTATAAAATCATTGAAAAAAATGGCTCATCACTATGATAAAACGGAATTTCTCACGCCTGTTTAATATACTTTTTGCTTTGCAGCTTTTATTGATTTTATTACTAGGTAGCTATGGCGTTTACCGTTCTGAATTGGCGGAGGTGCTGATGCCGTCGATCATTGCTGGCGGTTTCTCATGGCTATTATTGATTTTTATTACGCTACGTTCCAAGCAAAATTCTACACGATTTTATTGGCTAGGATTGTTGCAACTCATTGCCTGCTGGTCAATTTTCCCTCTATTTAAAGCAATTCGCATTCACTTTTATACTTGGAGCGCGGATAGCCTCCTATATAACATCGACCGCTTTTTATGGTTGGGCAAAAGTTTACCTGAACGAGCAATTATGCTGCACACGCCATGGCTCAGTGAATTGGTCTCTTTTTGCTATTTCAGTTTCTATTTTCTGATCATCGGCAGTGCGCTATTTTTCTTTTTACAGCGAAATATTCCTGTCGCAACACGCTATTTTATGGGTTTAATGCTGATGTACTTCTTTGGATTTATTGGTTATTTTACTTTGCCCGCCGCAGGTCCCTATTTTGCTTACCCCGAGTTATTTACCTACCCCGTTCACAATGGGGCAATGACACTTTTTCTAACCGAAATTGTTGATAAAGGAATAACTGGCATGGACGTTTTCCCAAGCTTACATAGCGGGATCACGCTGTTTATTATTGGTTTTTTATACAAATCAGGCTACCGGAAAATAGCATTGTGCTTAACCCCTTTAGCACTAGGCTTAATCATCGCAACCCTATATCTGCATTATCACTATGGTATTGATGTGCTCCTCGGTGCGGTGCTCTCAATCTTCGTTTTAAATTTCATATTTAAGAATCAAGAAGGTAAAAGATGGAACTAATTTATAATATTAAAGATATTACTGCCGCGGACATCTCAATTAGTGGAGGAAAAGGCGCAAGCCTATCCAAAACAATTCAAGCACTCCCCGTGCCTGATGGGCTTATCTTGTCATGCGAAGCCTATAAGCAATTTATTTCTCCTTTACTACCTCAAATCACCGCCTACCTTGCCCAACATGCGGGTCATGAACAAGATGCCAGTAACGCAATCCGCCAATTGTTACTAGATGCCCCATTACCTGAAAACTTAATTCATTTATTAGCTGAACATCTACATAAGAACCAACTTACTCATGTGCCTCTTGCCGTGCGCTCCTCTGGTACATTAGAAGATATGCCAGGTGCTGCATTTGCTGGCCAACATGACACTATTTTAGGTGTTCGCAGTCTTGATGCATTGCAAAATGCTATCCGCCAGTGTTACGCTTCTTTGTGGCACACCCATGTGATGCTTTACCGTCAACACTTACACTTACCTCATCACCTTGTTTCAATGGCTGTTGTATTACAACGCATGGTCGATGTTCGCGAAAATGAAGCAGCTGGAGTTGCATTTTCAATCGATCCTGTACGTGGTAATTTATCTTCAATTTTGATCAATGCCGCATTTGGGCTTGGTGAAACGGTGGTTGGCGGTGAAGAGCCTGTCGATGAATATCAAGTTGACCGCGGCTCTATGCAAATTTGCCACCAAGAGATTGCAGATAAGCGGCGTGCCATCGTCATGACGGCTGAATCAACGGACATAATAAAGTTAACCCTGTCCGCAAAAACACAGAGTTCATTAACGGCTAAGCAGTGCCAAGCTGTTGCCGAACTTGCTGTACGCGCAGAGCAATATTTTGACTTCCCTCAGGATATTGAGTGGGCATTTCATGATAACCAACTTTGGTTATTACAGTCTCGAAATGTGACTCAAATTGCCCCCGTGTGGACTCGAGAGGAATCAGCAGAACGTTTTCCTAACCCAATCACTCCACTCACTTGGGATATGTGCGAAGCAGGCTTTCATGCTTCATTGAACTACAGCTTAAATTTAATGGGGTTACCTTCATTTAATGGTAAATGGTTTACCATGAAGGATTATTACATCTATGGTAACCAAAACGCGGTGACTTTGTACCATAACCGCTTACCGACATCGATGATGAGCGATCTCCCTACGCTGTTATCTTCTTTACCTGAAATAGCTCGTAAATTTGCTTGGGTTCAAGAACTTCCGATTACATGGATGCGTGACCTCGATACTTATTTGATAGGTATCGGTGCGCTTAATCATGAGCCGCTACAAGAGAAAAAACTCAGCGAGTTATGGGATTATGTACAACGCATTAATAAATTAGGATCCGATTACTTCTTGCCGAATATCGCTATTTCACTGACACAACGCTCACTTTATGCTGCCCTTATTGCGCTACTGAAAATGTTCCATAAAGGGGATGAACAGTTAGCACATAAAACTTTAGACAGCCTAATAGCCATGTCGGATACCAAAACAGGGCAAGTAAACCAAGAACTTTGGACACTTTCACGTCTAACACGCCAAATGCCAAGTTTATTTGCGCAGCTTAAACAGTTTGAACCAGATACGATAATGCAGACGTTGCAGTCTGAATATCCAGATTTTTTTGCAAAATTAACAACTTTCTTAGTCAATCATGGACATCGTGAAATGGATTTTGATGCCTATCACCCAACATGGTTAGACGCCCCACATATCGTATTGACACAAATCAGTGCTATGTCCGATATTGAAAATGATGAAAAAAACGATAGTGGACTAAGCAAAAAAATAGAACAATCAAAAATTGAATTCGATGTGATTTCTAAATCACCGGAAGAATTACGCTATTTTATGCAAGAACTCATCCGACTTGCGCGAGTTTACACTGCACTTGATGATTTAGAACATTACCAAACCACACGATTAGCACTCCCCATGCGACGAGGCTTGCATGCCCTTGGTGAACGATTAGTGATCCGTGGGGTACTGGATACTCCGTCTGATATCTATTTTGCGAAAGAGCAGCAATTAACAGATGCTGTACAACAAGAAAGTACGTCAGCATTCAGCGAATTGCGTCAACATGTTTACACCAATAAAGTGGCTTATCTAGAAGCAAAAGCCACAACGCCACAATGGATTTATGGTGAAGCGATTGAAGAAGTTGATGATAACAGCACCCTATTGAAGGGCTTAGCAGGTAGTGCGGGGGTCATTGAAGGCGAGGTATTCTTAGTACATGGAGCCGAAGATTTCTCCCTATTCCCACAAGGTGCAATCCTTGTCGCTCGTACAACTAACCCTGCATGGACTGCGCTATTTTATCGTGCTAGCGGTATCATTACTGAAAGTGGTGGTCCATTATCCCATGGCGCGGTTACAGCCCGAGAGCTCAGCCTACCCGCAGTAATGGGTATCCGCAGAGTGATGAATACACTACAAAATGGCCAACGCGTCCGGGTTGACGGACAAAAAGGTGTAGTTGAACTGTTATAAATCACATGAAAAATAAGGAAATTTTTCTAACCTATTGCCTGTAATGCAATAATAAAAAAGCCGCAACGATGTATGTTGCGGCATTCCAAATACCTTAGCTACCAAACATTACACCAAAAGCAGCCCTAATCTAAAATAAAGACGATTACTTTTTAGTGGCCAAAATCACTGCGGAAGCTTTAATAATCGCAGTCACTTGACTGTTTACCGCAAGACCCATTTCAGCTGTGCTATTATTTGTAACCACAGCTGATAATAATGTTCCTGCATCAGTTTTTAAGTTCACAACTGAGTTTACACTGCCTTTCTCAATAGATTCGACTTTACCACTAAATTGGTTACGCGCAGAGAACTGGTACTCTTGCGCATCAGAAACAAGGACAACCCAAGGCGCTTTAATTACAGCAACAGCTTGTTTACCTTTTTCTAATCCTAACTGTTTAGTACTGTTTTTCGTGATGATTGCCGCAATGCTCTCTCCATTGCCTAAATCTAAAATAACTTCATCATTGACAGAACCCACAACAACAGACTCAACAACACCTGTAAGTTGATTTCTTGCAGAAATAGTCATATTACGTCCTTAGTCATTATTAATTATTTGAATGATAAACTTTAGCGTTATATTTTTTCAACCACCACGCCAAAAGACTTACAAATAATACCGTAAATCATAAAAGCATTTCTATGATATTAATACATATGATAACGGCTAACTAAAACAAATTCCTTAAATCATATTACTATATGATTTGAAATAGTTTTTAGGCCACACTTAGCCACTTACTTTGAATAGAGGATTATCCTTTTTATTATCATGTGTATGGCCATCATCAGAGCTATGTCCCCGACGCTCTGGTACAACAATATATTTTTTTTCACATTGAGTTAGAAATTGTACTGACTTTGTCCTTCCCGTTTTATAATTAAGCCAGAATACCGTAATCGTTTTCTGTGAAGGCGAAATAATTTCTACAATACGCTGATCTTCATGAAAAAAATCACCTTTATTTAGTGTTACATCAAAATCTTTTATTGTTGTTATTTTACGTGTTACGTCGCTTTTTTCTAATTGATAGCCTTTGTATTCACCAAGTTCAAAATCAAGAATGTTGATTGAGTTATCAAACATATACACTCTTGCTTTTGGTGCTGCAGTTTCAAATGTTAAATTACCATTTCTGTCTCGTGATATTTGATTAATTGACTGGTCAATATCACAGTCATACACTAGTGTGGAGTTAGGTGCTTGGCATCCGACTAAAACCATTACCGTGGCTAATAAAAATCCTATTTTTTTCATTTCAATCCCTGTGTTTAATAAGACGTAAAATTTAGTTTAGTATAAGCATTGTTAAATCAAAGCTGAAATTTTAAGCGTAAGAAAATGTTTTTATTTAAACTGGTACCTTTATATTTATAAAAAGTGGCGCTTTTATCAAACCACAATTCACCTATATTAATGTTATTGTGTTTTTTAAAGGTATCCTGTTTATGCAAATAGAAAATGAATTTGGTCAGCCTGTTGGTCGGCTAATTCCAAATTGGTCCCCCCGCCAATTGCCTCAACGAATTCAACTAAATGGTAAGCATTGTCGAATCGAACCCCTTAATGCTTCACACGCGAAAGCCCTGTATCAATCTTTTTCTCAGTCTCCAGACAAACGCAGTTGGACTTGGCTATCCGATGAAGCACCGCAAAATTTCGAACAATATAAAAATTGGGTTCTTGACGCTTCACAGAAAAACGATCCCTTGTTTTTTACTATTATTAATAAGCAAAATGACACTGCTATTGGCGTATTTTCATTAATGAGAATAGATGCAAACAATGGAGTTGTTGAAGTCGGTCATGTTCATTTTTCCAGCTTGCTTAGTGGCACAATTATGTCAACCGAAGCCCATTGGTTATTAATGCAATACATCTTTAATTCATTGGGTTATAGACGCTATGAATGGAAATGTAATAGCCTAAATAACCCGTCCCACCAAGCTGCATTACGTTTAGGGTTTCACTATGAAGGGCGATTTCGAAATGCGCTTGTGACGAAGGGGCGAAATCGAGATACCGATTGGTTTTCTATTATTGATAATGAATGGCCAATGGTAAACGAAGCATTACAAGCTTGGTTATCAGATACTAACCACTGCAATGGTAAGCAAATTAAATCCCTTTCGACCATCCGAAAAAGTTTATTATTAGTGGAAAACTAACCTGAATAGCCCCAAACTCGGGGGCTATTCCAATAATAGAACTACACAAAATTAGGCCCAATCACATCAATACAATCCGTACAAATGGCATCGACCCCCCACTGTAAAAGCTGAGTAGCGCGAACAGGATCATTCACGGTATAAACTAAAATGCGTAAACCCGCCTGTTTGAGTATTTTCACACGCGAACTATCTAGAAGTTGATGGTTTAAATGAATAGAAACACAGCCCAGTTTTGTTGTTAATTGTTGCCAATCATCGCGCCACTCATCAAGTAACAAGCCTCTTGGTAACTCAGGTACCGTTTTTTGCGCCGCTTCTAACGACTCTATTGAAAATGACGATAATAATGGTGCCGTTTGCCCAGTCCAAAGCTCCCGAGCTGCCAATGAAACCAACGTGCCTGTCTCAATTTCTAGGCCTGTTGTTGGCTTAATCTCGATATTCACCATCATGCCATATTGCCGGCAACGCTCTGCAACTTGCTCAAGAGAAGGTAAGTGCTCACCTGCAAACTCGGGGCTATACCAACTTCCTGCATCAATAGTGAGTAATTGCTCCCAGCTCAGTTGCCCAGCAATGCCAGCACCATCACTCGTTCTTTCTAGTGTATCGTCGTGCAACAGAAAAATTTGCCCATCGATGGAGAGCTTTGCATCAAACTCAATCATTGTATGCCCAAAGCGCGCACCAACATCAATTGCGGCTAAGGTATTTTCAGGAGCAAGCTTACCGCCACCGCGGTGTGCGACAATATGCGGGTAAGGCCAATTACTCATAAACGGTATCCCTGTTGGCTATCGAAAAAATGTAGGTGGTCATCTGGAAAACTGAGATTCAGAACCGTCCCTACCGGTGGACGAAATTCGTGACTAAGGCGAACAACCACTTTTTGTGAGGCAATGCGCCCATGCACTAAATTATCTGCGCCAAGCATTTCAAGATTTTCGACCACCAGCGGTATTCCTTCCGCTGTTTTCGAAACCCATTCTATATGCTCAGGCCGTATCCCTAACGTTATCGTACTCCCAGCCCACTGTAAATATTGGCGATTCAGCGGTATCGTCCCCCCTGAACTAAATGTAAAAAACGCCCCATCCTCGCTAACCTTGCCCTCAAATAGGTTCATGGCTGGTGAGCCGATAAAACTAGCCACAAAACGACTCGCTGGCTTCTCATAAACCTCAATAGGCGTACCAATTTGCTCCACAACACCCTTATTCATCACCATCACGCGTTGAGCCAATGTCATCGCCTCTACTTGGTCGTGTGTTACATACAAACTGGTTGTTTTAAGCCTTTGATGAAGATGTTGTAGTTCTAGTCGCATTTGTACACGTAATTTAGCATCTAAGTTAGAGAGTGGCTCATCAAATAAAAACACCGCTGGGTCGCGCACTATTGCACGCCCCATGGCAACACGTTGGCGCTGTCCACCTGACAATTCACGTGGTCGACGTTGCAACAAACCATCTAGTTCTAATATACGGGCAGCCTCTTCAACTTTTTTGCGAATTTGTTCTTTACCTAATCCTCTGATTTTTAAACCCCAAGCCATGTTTTCTTCAACACTCATATGTGGGTACAGTGCATAATTTTGAAAGACCATTGCGATGCCGCGTTCTTTAGGTTCTAAATTTGTCACTCGTTGCTGGTTAATCCAAATATCACCGCTGGTAACTCGCTCAAGACCTGCAACCATGCGCAGTAGCGTTGATTTTCCACAACCAGATGGACCAACCATCACAATAAACTCGCCATCTGCGACATCAACAGTTAATGGCTTGATGACTTGGGTTTTACCATCCCAACTTTTGCTAACGGCTTGTAATTTTAACTCTGCCATAACTTATTTCTCGCTATCAACCAAGCCATGCACAAATGCTCTTTGCATGACTAAAACAATAATTACAGGTGGAATTAATGTCAGCAGCATTGCTGCCATAACTTGGTTCCATTGTGTCGTGCCTTCTCCCGAAGCAATCATGCCCTTTATTCCTGCAACCGCCGTCCCTAAGTCAAGGTCAGTAATAATCAATAAAGGCCATAGGTATTGATTCCAACCATAAATAAAGGTGATCACAAATAAAGCCGCAAGATTCGTTTTTGAGAGCGGCAATACAATATCGAAGAAAAAGCGCATCGGTGTTGCACCATCAATACGAGCCGCTTCCATAAGTTCATCGGGGAGCGTCATAAAAAACTGACGAAATAAAAAAGTGGCAGTGGCAGAGGCCATGAGTGGCAACGTTAGGCCTGAATAGCTATCAAACATATTCAAGTTAGAAATCACGTCTATTGTAGGAAAAATACGCACCTCTACAGGAAGCATTAATGTAATAAAAATCATCCAAAAAAACAGGTTACGAAATGGGAAACGGAACCAAACAATGGCAAAAGCAGATAACATTGAAACGGTAATTTTTCCGATAGTGATCACCAAAGCCATCAATGTACTATTCGCTAACATCACCCAAAAAGGCGCACTGTTCGCTGCCACCCCATGGTTCCAAATATAGCTTAAGTTATCCCACAAATGGCTACCGGGGATCAGCGTAATCGGTGATTCAAATACGGCTTGGTTATCTAAAGTAGCAGCAACAAAGGCCACATAAAGTGGGAATAAAATAACTACCGTGCCTAAAATAAGCATGATATGGCTAAAAATCGTTAACCCTTGGCGCTGTTCAATCATTGATAACGCACCTTACGTTCAATAAAACGAAATTGAATAATGGTTAAAATCACCACTAATAACATTAAAATGACAGATTGAGCCGCAGAGGATGATAAATCTAATCCTGAGAAGCCTTCTCTATATATCTTATAAATCAATGTCGTTGTGGCTTGGATTGGTCCGCCCCCCGTTGCCGCATCAATAATCGGAAATGTGTCAAAAAAGGCGTATACCAAATTGACGACTAATAAAAAGAAACTTACGGGTGTAATCAAAGGTAATGAAACACTGAAAAAACGACGAATAGGCCCTGCGCCATCAATAGCGGCAGCTTCCATCAAAGAACGCGGAATGGATTGTAAAGCGGCAAAGAAAAACAAAAAGTTGTAACTGATTTGCTTCCAAACAGAAGCGAGAACGACCAAAAACATTGCTTGCCCACTGTGCTGAGCATAGTTCCAATCATATCCTATTGACTCTAATGCATAGGTGATTAACCCTCGACCTGGGCTGAATAAAAACATCCATAAAACAGCGGCAATAGCTGGAGCTACTGCATAGGGTAATAACATCAATGTTTGATAAAAACGACTACCTCGAATGACATAATCTACCAAGGCGGCAAAAAACAATGATACAAGCAACCCACACCCTGCAACTAATCCACTAAACACCATCGTGGTATAAAATGAATCAAGGTAATAGCTATCTTGGAATAACTGAATGAAGTTATCTAGTCCAACAAATTCACTCGAAAAACCAAATGGATCAATATTTTGCAGTGAATACCATAATGCTTGAATTGCTGGCCAAATAAAAAAGATAATGGTAATCAATAGCTGAGGTAGAACAAGGGCATAAGGAAGCCAACTTGAACGAAAAACAGGTCGTGAAGAAGACATAAAAACACTCGGTTAAGTTGCATAATTGCCTCTCCTTGAATAAAGAGGCAATAGTGTCTGTCAGTTATTGCTGCGTTGATTTTTCAAAGCGGCGTAATAATTGATTACCTCGGTCAACTGCGGTATCTAAAGCCTGTTGGGGCGTTTTTTTCCCTGACCAAACCGATTCTAATTCTTCATCTACAATGGTACGAATTTGAGGCATATTCCCTAAACGCAAGCCTTTGGTGTAGGCCAAAGGAGGCTTATTTAGCATCTGGCGAGTCGCAATATCTGCACCTGGGTTTTTATCATAATAACCCGATTCACGGCTTAAATTATAAGCTGCCGTTGTTATCGGCAAATAACCCGTTTTTTGGTGCCACTGAGCTGCATTTTCAGGTTTAGCTAAGAACTGCATAAACTCGGCAACCCCTTTATATGTTGCAGGGTCTTTTCCTGCCATCACCCATAAACTGGCTCCACCGATAATGGCATTTTGCGGTGCTCCCTCCACTTCGGCGTCATAAGGCATCATGCCAACACCAAAATCAAATTTGGCATGCTTGCGAATATTCGCGAGTGAGCCTGAAGAAGCGGTAATGATGGCACAATCGCCGTTGTAGAATTTTTCTGTGGATTCATCTTTACGGCCTAAGTAGCTGAAATCGCCTTTTTTATTCATTTCTTGCAACAAAGCGATATGCTTAACTTGTGTTGGCTGATTAAATTCTAAAACAGCATCTACCCCATCAAACCCATTATTTTTTGACGCAATAGGTTTACCATGCCAAGCACTAAAGTTTTCAATTTGGATCCAACCTTGCCAGCCACTGGCATAACCACATTTCATACCAGACTCACGTAGCTTTGCCGTATAAGCCGCCATATCTTGCCATGTTTTTGGCGGCTCATCTGGATTTAAGCCTGCTTTTTTGAAGGCTTCTTTGTTGTAATACAAAACAGGCGTTGAGCTATTAAACGGCTGGGATAGCAGATGCCCTGTTTTTGCATCACTGTAATAACCCGAAACGGTTGGCACAAACTGAGACTCATCAAATGCAATACCTGCATCTTGGAAAACTTCATAAACTGGCTTAATCGCCTTAGATGCCATCATCGTTGCCGTGCCAACTTCATAAACCTGCAAAATCGCAGGGGCATTGCCTGAACGAAAAGCAGCAATACCCGCCGCAAGGCTTTGCTCATAATTGCCTTTATATACAGGCATAATTTTATAATCTGGGTGTGTTTTATTAAACTCAGTGGCTAACGCATTAACCTCTTCACCAAGTTCCCCTTCCATGGAATGCCAGAATGGAATTTCGGTAGCGGCGATGGCTTGGCCAGCAAACAATAAACTGAATACTGTCGCTAACGCTGAATGTTGTAACGGTGTCATTCTATTTATCTCGCTTTCTGTTGAATTACGCTGAGACTTGCATCAAATGTGCGAAATCACGCAGTTTATGTTCGAGATAGAATGTACCAGTGGGGAATGACAGAAATATAACTCGCGGATGACAGAATAATGACAGAAATGTCTCTAAAGCATGATGAATAAATGACAAGCTATTGAAAAATAAAAGACGGCATTCATCATTTATACCGTCTTACTCAACCTTTAAATTACAAATTTATATCGAAAATTAACGTTCTTCACTAATCACAATAAAAACACACTCGCCATAGTCAGTAGATTGCAGTTGAATTTTCTCTTTACCTAAAATGCGAGCATGGCTTCCCATTGGCATACTCTGCCCTTGGCAAGTGATACTGCCATCTGTCACATACAAAAGTGCTTTCTGATGGGCTTCAATAGTGAAATTTAAGGCTTTTTCTTTAACTTTAACACGGTAAACCGATGCCCCCGCATTGAATATAATCGTTGGAAAATCTTCCATTGACTGGTTTTTAGGGGTATCACTTGCAACAGGGTAAAACGTTTCACTCCAAAGTTTTGGGGGATAGTTTCTCACTTCGTGTTGAGGCTCAGCATTTTGCTTTTTAGGCATAAACCAAATACCAAGATACCTCGCGGGTGTATCTGTATAGTTATGATTTGAACGTGCGTAACCTGAACCCGCAGTGATGCGCTGCACACTATTATCAGTCAACACTAAATGATTATTCAGACTGTCTTTATGGGTTAGCTCGCCCTTTATCACAATAAAAATTTGTTCTAAATTTTGATGTGGATGCATGTCATAACCACAATTCGGTGCGATCGTGTAGTCATTTATTAATAAAATATTGCCAAAATAGTTGCTCAAATCTTGGCTGGTTCTTGCAAGATCGTGCGTCGAATTCGCAGGAAAAAGACAATATACTTGGCTCCAACCATGATTAACATAATAACGTTGCTGAGCATCAATAATCGTAATCATTAAATCCCCTTCACTCCCCATCAAAATAACTAACTATCAGTATTTGCTGTGCTATTTTGTAAACTTCGCCCTTCATATGAACGCCATATTCCAGATATTGAACCAACTAGTGGGACAAAAAGTGTTTGGTTCATATCGAGGACGATAGGTTCGTAGCTTGGATTATCTGACACGCAGATGAGCATGTTATCTTTTACATGGCAGCGCTTCAGTGATAATCCAATTTCATCTATTTCACTCATACGAACAGCAAAAATTTCTTTAAAAGGAACAGTTTGTAAAAATGTATGCGACACGAATGCGGGTTGAATAAACACAATATCACCCACTAACAATTCGCTATGCATGCTGTCATCTTCAATTAACAACGCATAAGGACGCTGAAACGTCACTTTATTCGCATCATCATGTTGAGCCTTAAACCACCCTTTAGGTTTTTGTCCATGCTTATGTGTTGCGATATGCGGCAAAGATGAATAAAGCGGGATCCAACTATATGCGTTATCCTTCGGTGGCTCCTCACCTTGATAAAACTCCGGTTTTCCATTGCGAAGTCCAGGTGTATGGATGGTGGATGTTTCTTCTGCCCCAAGCAAATAATCAATGGAAACATGCAAATTTTTAGCCATTTTCAACAAAATATCATAGCCTGGCTCACTTCTACCTTTAATGTAGTTGTTTAGCCTTGCTCGCGTAATACCTGTTTCTGTCGCAAACTGACTTTGTGAAAGTTTCCGCTCTATAATTAATTTGTTAAGCCTTTCATTAAAAGACACATTCACTCCAATTCAGAGAGTTAAATTAAAATCTAATTAACCTGTTAAACCGCCAGTTGAGTATTCCACTCAAGCTTAAATAATCAGTTTTACTGATCTCACCATACCGCATCCTAAATAAAACCGTCAACAAATTGTGTACATTATAATTTTTTTATGTGATGAAAATAGCAATCCGCTTGTATTTTTTTAAAAGATTATCCAACGTATCGACAATAAATTCATTTTTAGACTTCAATCACATCCTTTAACAAAAAATACATGTAACTTGTACTTGAAGGTTAACTCAGTATCCGATTTGTGTACATAAAAATAAAATACAACTCAGTATAAATAAAATGAGGTAGGTATGGTTTCATTTTGGTTACAGCTAGCAATTATTCTTGCCGCCATCGTCATTGGAGCTAGAATTAGTGGGATAGGCATTGGCATAGCCGGCGGTTTTGGGCTGACCTGCTTAGCATTTATCTTTCATCTTAAACCCAGCTCACCCCCGATAGATGTACTATTAATCATTGCTGCATTAGTGACTATTGTCAGTGTATTGCAGGCTGCGGGAGGAATGGACTACTTGGTAAGCCTAGCAGAAGGGTTACTCCGGAAAAATCCAAATCATATTACCATCATCGGTCCAATTGTCGCCTATTTGTTTACAATCTTGGCGGGTACAGCATATGTCTCTTTATCGTTATACCCTGTAATTGCGGAAGTCGCCCTAGAAGCCAAAGTTCGACCTGAACGCCCGATATCAGCGGCATTAATTGCTGCTAAGTTCGGTATTACAAGTAGCCCAATGAGTGCAGCAACAGCAGCAATGCTCGCTATCGTCGCTTCCCACGATATTACAATCACACAAATATTATTGGTGTGTATCCCTTCAGGGATCGTCGCCACATTAGTCGCCTCTCTAGTCGTTTACAAACGAGGGCTCGAACTCGCTGATGATCCTGAATTTCAACGCCGCCTAGCGTCAGGTGAAATTGTTTTAGCTCCTCATAAAGAAAAAAGCGAAATCAGCCGTTCTGCAAAAATTTCTGTCTTATTATTCGGCGCTGCTATTTTGTTAGTGGTCATTTTCGGCACCTTTAACTCACTACTCCCAACATGGGAGTCGGGCGGAAAGGTCGTGACATTAAGCGTTCCACATACCATTGAAATGCTAATGCTGGGAACATCATTACTGATTGTATTGGTATGCGGTGTTAAATCATCAAAAATCGCAGCGGCATCAACATTCCGTGCAGGAATGGTTGGATTTATTGCGATTTTTGGGGTGGCTTGGATGACTGATACCTTCTTTATGGAGCATAAAGGAATTTTCATTGAAACCTTTGCTGACATAGTAAAAGCCCACCCTTGGCTATTCGCCGTCGCACTTTTCATGATGGCAGCCATGTTATTTAGCCAAGGTGCCGCCGTTGTCGCTCTCATGCCTCTTGGCCTCTCTTTAGATATCCCTGCGCCTTATCTTGTTGCCATGTTTGCAGCAGTTAACGGCACCTTTTTCTTCCCTGCAACGGGAACCACAGTTGGGGCAATGTCATTCGACAGAACGGGCACAACCAAAATCGGAAAATACGTTCTTAATCATAGTTTTATGCTACCCGGCCTTGTCGCAACAGTAACAGCCATTCTCATGGGTTTTGCCATAAGCTACTTTGTTTTTTAAAAATCAATTAATTAAATGAATGATAGGAAAGTTATTATGCGCTTAGAAAAAGACAGTCTTGGCACAATGGAAGTCCCTGATCACGCTTATTACGGGATCCAAACATTACGTGGTAAAGCAAACTTTGACGTTTCACCAAAAACATTTAACGATTATCCAAATATCTTAAAAGCTTACGCAGAGTTAAAAAAAGCGTGTGCCTTTGCAAACCGTGATATTCAAGCATTATCACCAGAAAAAGCGGAAGCTATCGCAAAGGCTTGCGATGAAATGGCCGCAGGCAAACTCGCAGGCCAATTTCCTGTGAATGTCTTTAGGGGGTGCGGAACCTCTGCAAATATGAATGTAAATGAAGTCATTGCTAACCGCGCAAATGAGATCCTAACGGGTAAAAAAGGCTATGACCAAGTTCATCCTAATACACATGTCAATATGTGCCAATCCTCTAACGATATATTCCCTTCCGTTGAATCAGTCGTTATCTATCGTGAAATTGGTAACTTACTCAATACATTAAAAGGACTGGAAAGCGCACTGCAAGTCAAGGTAGAAGCCTTTGCTGACGTGGTGAAAATTGCCAGAACAAGCTTGCAAGATGCACTTCCAATAACTTTTGGCCAAGCATTTTCAGGTTACCATGCCGCAATAAAGCGTAATCGCTTATTACTCGAAGGTTATCAAGACACCTATCGCCAAGCCATTTTAGGTGCCACTGCTGTGGGAACAGGAATGGGGGTCATGCCCGGTTTTATTGACAGTGTCTATAAACATATGAGCGATATTGTTGGCTTTGAAATGCACCCTCACGAAAACTATATAGATGGAATGCAAAATGCCGATCACTTCTTAATTCTTTCTGCTTACTTAAAGTCTATCGCCATTATGGTTGGTAAAATGGCTAATGATTTTAGACAGTTATCATCAGGGCCGCGCGGAGGTTTTAACGAACTCATTCTGCCAAATATTGCTGGTGATTGCGGAATTATGCAAGGCAGTATTTACCCCGCCATTCCTGAGTTAATGATCCAAATGATGCACCAAGTCAGTGCCAATGATTGGGGGGTAAGCTTATCAGTTCCTGCTGCCGATACAGATATCGTCCCATCCGCAGTGATCAATTACATGGGCACATTAGAATCAATGGAGCTTTTAAATAACGGAATCAATTTATTTAAAACCCATTGTCTTGATGGAATACAAGCTAATGTGGAAGTTTGTCGACAATATGCCGAAGGTTCAACTTCACTGGCGACCATGGTCAGCGCATTATATGGCTACGAAATTGGTGGAAAAATAGCCAAAATTTCTTACGAACAAGGTATTACTTGTAAAGAAGCGGCTATTCGCGAAAACCTTTTACCCCTAGACGTTGCCGAAGAATTATTTGATATCAAAAAATTAACCGAACTTAACTCTACCGTTGCGATGTTTGAAAAATACAAAAACATCAGAAGCGTTAACTAAACCAATCCTTTGTAAGTAATGAATTTCAAGGAAACTCTTATGTATAACAATACGATAACTCAGGATAAAACAATTTCTTCTGATAAAGTCGTCTACGGGCCAGAAACAACGAAAGCAATGGAATATCTCCATTTATGCGATATGACCATTGAAAGATATCCGCAAATGCTAGTGGCACTTGGTAAAGTTAAAAAAGCCTGTGCGATGACGAACAAGCAAATTCAGGCGCTGGATAAATACAAAGCAGATGCCATTATCTCTGCTTGTGATGAACTTATTGCAGGGCAACTTACACAACAATTCCCGTTATCTGCTATAGGCGGGTTTGGTCCTGTCCTCAATATGGTTGCGAATGAAGTATTAGCGCGCCGTGCAAATTATCTTTTGGAGAAAAGCAGCATTAAAGGAGATATTTGCCCAAATACACATGTAAATATGGGGCAGTCTTCAAACGATGTTATCAAAACTGCCCAAATATTGGCGGTCTATGATGAAATCAACTATTTACTTGATGCTACAACATATTTGGAAGAACCCTTGTTGCAAAAGAGTATTGAGTTCAATGATGTCGTCAAAATGGGTCGAATTTCATACCAAGATGCAGTTCCAATTACTATGGGACAAGAGTTTTCTGGTTATCACAGCCAAATCAAGCGAAATCGACTCCGTTTAGCCGAAGAACGCAACCATTGGCAGCACGTTCCTCTCGGCGCCACCATATTAGGTACCGGCCTTGGTTGCAAACCAGGATATTTTAATGCGGTATGTGATAATTTATCTTTAGTGTGCGGACGAACCATCAAACAAAGTGATAATCTTTTTGATGCGATGCAAACGGCAGATGCTTACGTCATGCTACATGCGCATATTCAATCTCTGGCAATTTGCGCAGCAAAAATAGCACTCGATATTCGCGTAATGGCATCAGGTCCACGGGCTGGTCTACGTGAAATTACACTTAAAGCCCTACAACCAGGGTCATCAATTATGCCGGGGAAAGTAAACCCTGTCATTCCTCACATGGTGACTCAAATCAGCCAAAAAATTTCTGCTAACCATGCTGGAATTGCGACAGCTGTCTGTGCGGGAGAGCTTGAACTTAGCTCCACCAGCTCTGTAATTATTAAAAGTATTTTTGATTCGGTAGAACTACTTGGTAAAGGAATTAAAATATTAGGTGAAAAAGTCGTTATTGATATTAAAGCTAACAAAGATCATTGCCGCGAAATGGCAGAAAAATCATTAGGCTTATCGACGGTGATTAATACCTTATTTGGTTATGAAACAAGCCTGCAAGTGACCAAGTTGGCGACAGAAAATAATCTTACCTGTAAGCAAGCTGCAATACAGGCAGGTTTGCTAAGCAATGACGAAGCTGATGAAATATTTAATCTCGACATGCTCACTAATATTGAGCTTAGTGAAAAAGTATTCAGTAAGTTTATTTCAAGCCAGCGATAATTACTGAATTTAAATGTAGTTAAACATAAAAGCCAAGAAATATAACTTGGCTTTTATTTATAATTTAATCACCATCCCAAAAGAGTGTAAACATATCGAATATCCCTTTTTTATATTTTGTTTCTGCATGCAAAATCTCAATATTCGATACGGCTTGCAAGTCGCCATTTTTCACCATCTGGCGAATATCATTAGGTCGTAGTGGCTCATTTAATAGCCGATTAGCTATTTTTTCACTTGTTATCTTATACATCGTTTGAAAGATCAACTGCGAAGATCCTAGACGGTCAAAATAATAAGTTTGGGAGCCTTTTCGCCACACTTCAGCATAGTGGTGATTTGTTACATTACCTATTTTTACCCAAGGCTCTGCACTTTCACTTTGTAGTTGATAAAGGCTTGTTCGACGGGATATCAACCCAGGAGAACGGTTACTTCCCCATTTTTCAGAGCTACCCACATAATACGTTTTATTATTACAATAAAAGATTAATGGTGAAATTTCAGGGCATCCTGTTTCAGGAAACGGGTTATCCCCCGCCCGACGTATTTTCTCTTTTTTCTTATCATAAAAATACACGCTATTATCGGATAAAAATAAAGCATGATTCACATGAGCCCCATGACGACTAATAATTTGATAAGGTGCGAATTCAGAGGGAAACAATAAATTATTTACAGCCACGTCACCTGACTGAGGAGAGAATAAGTACGCTTCATCATGTAGATTATCTACATCAAAACTATATAAATCATCATTATCTTTTAAGGCGAGTTTGTCTTGCTGATAATAAACAGACTTTCCATCATGAAAGAAGAACGCACTTTCCCAAAGGGTATTATTTAGGCGTATAAAATTAACAGCACGTAAGTTTTGAGCATCAGCACCACTCATCACATGCCCTTTGAAATAAACCTGTTTCCCATCATCTAGAACATCTCTATTCCCAATCAATTGGTACGCTTTATTTGATTTCGGCAATAACACTAAGGGGTAATAATATCTCGGTGGCTTTCCAGCTAACTCCCAGCCAAATAGCCATGTTTGCCACAAATATTCTAAGTCTGAAAGATCATTATTTACTTGTGATATTGATGAACAATAAATTATCGTTTCACCATCCGTAAAATAATCATTACCAATGACTTTTGCTGTTTTAGGATTAAATTTGGGCACAATCTTATTACCGCAATAGCTATTTTTAGCATCAACAGCAAATTGCGCATCGCGAAGGTGACCTTCTATTGTGAGTACTTTAAAGCTACTAGGATCTGCTTCTTCGATGGCATATTCCCCATTACTAGGAATATTTGCATAAATTTTGCCATCATAGAGTGTAAAAATACTATACCCTATTCGTTCACCTTCATGACTAATTTCAAAACTCGACACCTTATTCATTGATAAAATGAAACCGGATAAAGATAAGCAGGCAAGAAACAAAATGCAGGCACTTATGTAAGTTGCTCTTTTTTTATTAATCAATAAAATTTCGCTTCTGTTTTACTACTTTTAGCCAGCTTGACCGTTTTACCATTAGAGTTCAAGGTAAGTATAAAGTTACATTGGTAAGCAATATTGCGACTATCATAATCACATTTAGACTCAACCAATAAGATGGTTTGCCCTAATGCTCTAATATCCATTGTATGATCAAATGCTTTTGTGAAGTCTTTACCATAGGTCAGCAACGTCTCTGAAATAACGCTATTACCTTTATAGTATTTAATTTCAGTTGGTAGCATATGCCGATTATAATTATTTTCGCCAAACTTTTCTTTGGTGTCCGCAAGTATTGAACCTGTGATAAACCCATCCTTGTTATATTGATAAATCAATTCACCATTTGTGTCTTTCCTTGAAATAATACTACAATCTTTGCCTATCGCCATTTCTACTGGCCCATTAGCATCCGTACCGATAAGCTTATTCTTGACCCGCGTAATAGAAAGATAATTATGAACGCCACTTAGATATTCATCTTTTTTCTGATTTAAACGAAAACTTTCCACGCAACCATCACGCCCAATTTTTAGTTGAGACTCATAATTGATTGTTTTATCATCGTTATAAACAGTCGTATTCAGTTCTTTAATATTTCCTCTCACCGGGTTGAAATCGTACAACTGTGCCATATTGAACACAACTGGGTTATATTGCTGTTCTTGAAAAGCCAAGGCTTCAAAAGAGGTAAAAAAAACAATTACCTGCGCCATTGGTAATACGAATTTACGATTCATTTTTATTTTATATACCCTTTAATGCCGGTATTCTGAGATACACTAATAACTATTAGTTTTACTTAGCATTTATACTATCAGGTTTTTGACAAATGTCAGGCATTGGGGGAAATAAAACTAACGGATCGCACATTCTTACCTTTTCGCCTAAAACAGGGAATTAAGCTAAATTTTTAGAGATAAGAGTCAAAAAATGCGCAGTAATGCGAATTAAAGCGCTTTGGGAATCGAGTATTTTAGGTTTATTTTGGGTGAATTAGCTAAGTGTCGATCAGCCTTTTCCATTAAATACCCCGCCATTTCAGCAACAGTCAGATTATCCAGCCCCTCATCTTCAATGCCAAACCATTCATTTGGCCAGTAGATCAGATCCGATGGGTTTGCATCAAAATTAATCTCAAGTAAATTTATTGCGTAATCTTGTTCAGAATCACTACCTTCGGCACTGCAAATAAATTCTAAAATCTGGATGAGTTCCTCATAAAGCAAATCATCAAGGTATTTCGTCTGGTTTAGTGCGGTACGTGTAAATTCCTTAGCGCTTGTCCACGATGAGTAATCACGAAAATCACTGAATTCACAAGGTGATGCTACCCCTGAATTCCATTCCAACATCATTGATTTAAGTACTTTATCATTCTCTGTTGCACCTCTATCTATTTCATTTGTTATTTGTTCTAATAATTCAACTAATTGTTTCAGTTTTGTACGGCTAACCTTAATTGGCTTTAATCTCTCTGGCAAATGCATAATCACATCCTTATTCAGCAAAACTATAGATTTATACTATTGATTAAATTGAAATTATTATTCATTGATGAGCCAAATCTTACTCGTGAATATTCATAATCCTTAGTACGTTCAGAAATATCATTGCATTTATTCTTATCGAGAGCCCTCGTCACTGCCCTTTGTGCTATTTCATTGTTTAATCTTTTAATGTCGTCAGTACGCTCAAAACCTTGCAGCTCCAGTGCTAGATTTTCACCAAGCGCTTTACATAATTGATCATTATCCAATATGTTGATGTTATCTGTATTAACTCTATAATTTGTACAACCTGACATTAACATTACAAAAAATAAACAATAAAGTATTTTCACGAGGTATGGCCTTTTTAAATTTATAAAAACAATTTCAAAAGCCAGTATAATATAAATGAGTCTCATTATCATAGACGAAAGGGTTTAACTTTAAGTTAACTGTTTATAAAATAAACATAAGAGGAATAGAATGGTCTTACGTCATTTGATGCTTGCCTTATGTATCATATTGCCGATTTCAGGATGGTCAAACCCAACGAATGCCATAGAAAACAGCCCAGAAATTCTCAGTGATAGTTGGGTTCTCTGTTTAACGGAATATACAAAAAAGCAAGCTTCAAACACAAAAAATAGAGAAGATATCATCGCTAAAAACGCCTATAAGGCATGTAAAAAAAGTGGCGATGCATTATTAGCACTCGATATTGAAGAAAATATTAACCTAGCGTTAGAGCACCCTGATACCTCTAAAAACCCCATTGAATTAAATGCCCTCAAAAAACGCATAAAAATAGAACAAGAAAAAATATGGGAAAACAACTTTAACGAACGAATGGTTCCAATGCTTAAATGTATTGCACTTTATACTCGAAATGGCCAAAACGATTACTGCGATGCATTGGTATCTGCGGGTTTGTCTCAATAGAAACCTGGTTTGGTGAGTTGCCAAATGCGGAAGCATCGATATACAAAATCAACTCAAGAGCACGTTGAAATACCGAATCATCTCGGGCGACAATTTGCGGTCACGGAGCCAAACCAAGTTTGGGTAGGTGACGTAACGTATATTTGGTCAGGTAATCGCTGGATATATCTTGCGGTTGTGATGGATTTATTTGCTCGAAAGCCCGTTGGTTGGGCGGTGTCATTTTCACCCGATAGCCAACTAACGGGAAAAGCATTATCAATGGCTTTTGAATCCAGAGGTAAGCCAAGAAATATGCTGTTTCATTCAGGTCAAGGCAGTCATTATACAAGCCGTCAATATCGCCAATTATTATGGCGTTATCAGATAAAGTAAAGTTTATCTCGACGAGGTAATTGCTGGGATAATGCGCCGAGGAACGATTCTTTCGAAGTTTAAAGACAGAATGGGTACCCATTTTAGGTTACCGTAATTTTATAGAAGCACAGCAAGAAATAACACGATACATCATTGGGTATTATAGTCAGATTAGACCGCATCAATATAACGGTGGCTTAACGCCCAATGAATCAGAACGATTATATTGGGAAAGCTCTAAAACGGTGACCAATTTTTGTTGACCACTTCAAAGGGAGTTGTTGGAATTGTTTGCACCCACTTTTTTCGCTTGTAGGCGTATCGCAGAAAGTGTACGACCTAACTCATTTGCGATATCTTGTGTTTTTTTCTTCCCGTAATGTTTTTCCACATAACATATTTCCTTCAAAGACCAGGGTGTTCGATGATTTCGACAGTTACGCGTTTTTTCTATTTGATTTTTATTCATAATTTTTATAAAACCAAGAAATGATAACAAACTGAAGGTAATCAGACATTTATTTTTAATACAATTACCTTAATCTCTTTCAGTATATTTTTACTTACGATAAAACGTAATAAGTAACAAAATATTTTGGTTTTGTAAATTATAAAAATTTATCTTTACCCCATAAACGTCCTCAAATTACTACAATAAAGAGTTAATTATAACTTTGTTAAGAATTTTCGCATTATGTACAAAAGTTGTTGTGTTTTAATTTGGTTTAATTTTAAACTTAAGGCAAATTATCTTTTATAATATAAATTTTTTGTATTTTCAAAGCTGTCATTCGCTTATTGGTAAAGGACTTTACTAGTATGACTATTAAAGGAATAATGTTTCTTATCCTCCTAATTATGGGGTTGTTAAGTTATCTATTTTATCCTCAAGGCTCAATTCAAACGGGTAGAATTTATGGTGTCAATCATGTAAATGGCACTCATATGCAGTGGTTTACTGTAAATGGCCTCATAGGTTTTGATATACTAGGAGAATGTTGCTCATTTATTCCGGATTCTTGGAAAAGTGGTGAAACACTTTTTGTTGAGTGGCAAGTAATAAATGATCCGCCTATAATAAAAGAAGTCAGTTTTTCTGAATCAATTTCACCGACTATTCTTCCATCGAACCAAATCGAGTTTTTTAGAAAAAACGTCAAACTTCCCAGTTATTCTGATTCTTGTGATTTACAATTTCATTTTTTACCGTGTGAGGAAATTATTATTATTCCATCATGCAAAAATTTAAATTATCCCCCATCTTCAATACAGGAACCTTTAGATAGAATACCCAATGAATGTCATATGAAACCCGCAATAAGATAAATCTAATTTTCATTAGGTAATATTAAATAGGTAATAATATTAAATCATTCAACTTTAACGTGTAAAAATGTAACATCTTGTAAATATATTGGTTGGCATCACAGAATTTTTATAATTATTTCATTAACTCCCATTCATCGTGATGTTAAAAATACTTATAGTCAATATTGTAATAACACATATAACGTCCATAAAAACCACAAATACACTTTAAATGATTAGTAGTAGCAATAAAAATAAAAAACAACTATTGACAGAGCAGATTTATAAACCCAATATCAAAAAATCATGTTTAGATAACAATTTATTTGTTGATCCTAAGTTAAATTTGTATATCATGAAAAAAGATAAAAAAATAAAATATACATATTGCTAGTTTAAACACCTTACTGGGAAAAAATCTTAACACAGAATTCATTCTGTGTAGGGAAGTGTATGCTCTAAATTAATTTTTAATTTAGGCATTTTAATTTATGGAATTAAGAAGTTATCATATACTCATACAAGGAGATTCACTTAAATGAGTAAGAAAAATCTCGGTAGTGTTGCCCCTAAAGAAAGAATTAATATCAAATATACACCTAATACAGGTGGAGCTCAGGCTGAAGTTGAACTTCCCTTAAACATGCTAATTGTGGGAGATATGACAGGTAAGACCGAAGATATCTCCATAGAAGAGCGAAAAGCAATTTCAGTTAACCAAAATAATTTCAATTCAGTTATGGAAAGCGCTGGTATTAATCTAAATATCAACGTCCGTAATACCCTTGAAAATGCCAATGATTCTGAGCTTAATGTCAATCTTGATGTGAAATCACTACAAGATTTTTCACCAGATAGTATTGCCCGACAAGTGCCAGAGTTAAATAAACTTCTTGAATTACGAGAAGCTTTAGTTGCATTAAAAGGTCCTCTAGGCAATGTCCCTGCTTTTAGAAAGCGTCTTCAAGAATTACTTGAAAATAAAGAAACACGCGAACAACTTCTAAAAGAACTTGATATTGCAGCTAATCAAAAATAATGTTTATAGAGGATTATTTCATGTCACTAAATACAGAAGCTCAAGGGCAACAAGCCCCAGCATCCAATGGTTCTCTTCTAGATGAAATCATGGCTCAGTCACGTATGTCACCAGAGACTGAAGCATATGATATTGCAAAGCAAGGTGTTGCAGCCTTCATTAGTAATCTTTTTGCAAATGAATCAGAAGACCAACAAATCAATCGATTATTAATTGACAAAATGTTGGTTGAGCTTGATAACAAATTAAGCGCCCAAGTTGATGAGATCATTCATGCGCCTAAATTTCAAGAAATTGAAGCGTCATGGCGTTCCTTGAAATTACTCGTTGACCGTACTGATTTTAGAGAAAACATCAAAATCAATATTCTTCATGCGACAAAAGAAGAGCTATTAGAAGACTTTGAATTTTCACCTGAAATCGTTCAATCTGGTTTTTATCAACACGTTTATTCTTCAGGCTATGGTCAATTTGGTGGTGAGCCAGTTGCCGCAATCGTTGGAAACTATGCATTTAACAACACGGCTCCTGATATGAAATTAATGCAATATGTCAGTACTGTCGGCGCTATGGCACATGCACCATTCCTATCATCCGTTTCCCCTAATTTCTTTGGCATTAATAGCTATGCTGAATTGCCTGCAATTAAGGATCTAAAATCTGTCTTCGAAGGGCCTGCTCATACCAAATGGCGTTCTCTAAGAGAAGCTGAAGATTCGCGTTACTTAGGATTAACGGCACCTCGTTTCTTGTTACGGTTGCCTTACTCCCCGACAGAAAACCCGGTAAAAATGTTTAACTATTCCGAAAATGTTAAACAAGACCATGAGCACTACTTATGGGGTAATACCGCATTCTTACTTGCAAGCTGTATTAATGATAGTTTTGCGCAATATCGTTGGTGTCCAAATATTATTGGCCCACAAAGTGGCGGTACCGTTAATGACCTCCCAGTACACATTTTCGAAGCGATGGGTGAATTACAAACTAAAATACCAACCGAGGTTTTAGTCACTGATCGTAGAGAATTTGAACTGGCAGAAGAAGGTTTTATTACCTTAACAATGCGTAAAGGTAGTGATAATGCAGCATTCTTCTCTGCAAACTCCGTTCAAAAAACCAAAACCTTCCCAAATACCCCTGAAGGTAAAATGGCAGAAACTAACTATAAGTTAGGAACCCAGCTGCCATACATGTTTATTATCAACCGATTAGCTCATTACATTAAAGTGCTACAACGTGAGCAGATTGGCTCATGGAAAGAACGACAAGATCTTGAACGTGAACTGAATATCTGGCTTAAACAGTATGTAGCGGACCAAGAAAACCCGCCAGCAGATGTTCGTAGTAAGCGTCCTCTTCGTTCAGCTGAAATTAAAGTGCTTGATGTTGAAGGCGATCCAGGCTGGTATCAGGTTGCAATTCAAGTTCGCCCACACTTTAAGTATATGGGTGCAAACTTTGAACTATCACTCGTTGGTCGCCTCGATAAAGAGTAACGGGGATGCCATTCAATCACGGCTGGTCCTCTAATAACGGAGCCAGCTTATTCGATCGAATTAAGGGGAAAAACTCAGGTTTCTCCTCTCGTTCACGCACAAATACACTCATTGAATCAATTAAGCAAAATTTAAATTATGTCCTGAATAGTCGACCAAATAGTTGCCAAGGTTCACCACATTTAGGGATACCTGATTTAAATGATGCAACTCAATCTGCAGTTGATTTTAAGGCCGAATTAGAGAAGAGCATTGCAAGCTGTATCACCTCTTATGAGCCTAGGATCAGCAGCGTTGATGTGCAATTTATTGATAATGATGCAGATAGTTTATCTTTACAATTCAGTATTAATGCTTGTATTGATTTAGATGACCAAAAGCAACTCATTGAATTCAATATGTATTTGGATAGCAATCGTAGATATCAGTTAAAGTAGCACTCTTATGTCATCAAAAAACTATTTTACGAATGAATCAGAATACTTAAATGATTTAGCAGAACAAGTTGCGCAAGAAAAACCGCAACTTGTCAATCTACTATCTAATAAAATTCAAGACCCTGATAGTGCCCGTATTATAGACGGACTATCGTATTTATCAGGTAATTTACGGCAGCAAATAGATAGGCAATTTCCTGAATTAACCAATAGCTTAGCAAATATGCTATGGCCAAATTACGCACGCCCTGTGCCTAGCATGACAATTGTTGAATACCTGCCTAATTATACTGAATGCCAGCATGCAATAAAAATTTCAGCGGGCCAACTCTTTAATGCAACACCTATTTATGTACAAAGTGAAAACGCCCCCCAAGAGGCTTTATTTCAATGTCGATTTAGCCAAAGTCGTGATCTATGGTTAATACCAGCAAAAATCACTCAAACTTTACAAAAAACAACCGCCATTGAAATAATATTTGAGCTGGATGCAATGCAACCTCTTGCTAACATTGGTTTAGATAAATTATGTTTTTATTTAAATGGTTCCCCCTTTACAACAAACCAGCTTTATTTTTTATTAAGCCAGCATATACAGAATGCTTCATTAGTAACAGATGAACATACTTTGCCACTTAGCCAGTTTTCAGTGAGGCCAGCGGGTTTCCAAAAACAGGATGCTTTACTCCCTTACCCAAAAAATAGTTATGATGGCTACCGTATCTTACAAGAGTTTTTCTGTTTTCCTGAAGCTTTCCTATTTTTGGATATTCAAGGAATAGAAGATATTCCTTTAGCTATCCAAGCCAAGATATTCAAACTTGTTATTAACTTTGACAAAGAAATCCCCGATGGAATTATTCTCCACAGTGATAGCATTAAGCTGAATTGTACTCCCATCGTGAATTTGTTCCGCGCTGATAGCGAAGCAATTAATCTCACAGGGAAAGATGAAGAATATGTATTAAGTCCTAACTATCAATACGCTCATTGTTTTGATATTTTTTCCATTAACGAAGTTCATGGATTACGCTATCCATCTAAAGATAAAGCTTACTCAGTCACCTATACCGCATTTGAAAGTTTTTATCATCAAAATCATCACGAACAAAATGAGGGGTATTATCGTTTAAAGGTAACCCAAAAAGAGCGTACCTATGGTTACGCCCATCGACTTTCTTTTGTACGTCAGCAAGAACCTCAATTGCAGCAATGTGAAGAAACGGTTTCGATTTCACTCAATTGTACTAATCGCTATATCGCGTCCCAATTATCCACACGATCAATTGATTTAGACCATTCATTCATACCTTATGGGGCTTTATCAGCTAAAAACTTATTCAAGCCAACATTTCCCTTATACCCACTACTCGATAACACGCTGTATTGGTCTGAGCTAACTAATTTATCCCTAAACTATCAATCTTTGTTGAATCTAGACTCGTTAAAAAAAATATTACAACTCTATGATTTACCTTCGATTTATGACAGACAAACCGCAAGGCAATCCCAAAAGCGTTTGGATGCATTAGTTGATTTACATTCAGAGCATATCGAGCGTACTTACAAAGGGCAGCCAGTACGTGGTTTAAAGACAACCTTGGTAGTACACCAGAGCGCTTTTCTTTCTGAGGGAAGCTTGTTTTTATTTTGTACTGTTATTGCTCAATTCTTTAGGCTGTATACCAGTATTAATATGTTTCATGAATTAGAAGTTCTTAACCTTGATAATAAGGAAGTTTATCAGTGGCCAGCACAAATCAACCAGCACATACTGAAATAATCGATCGCTGGCTGGAACAAGCTGGCGCATCGGTTACAGAGTATAATTTTTATCAACTTGTTGAATTATTAAATAAAATGATTCAGCAAGATAGAGAGGCTATTCGTGATAGCAACGATATTATTCGTTTTAAATCTCACTCTAATGTTGCATTCCCAACGAGAGATGTCGTGTCTTTTGAAAAAAATACGACTCATCAATACGAATTAGAAGTTGCTTTTCTCGGGTTGCAAGGAAGCCAGTCTCCACTTCCTGGTTATTACCTTGATGAGTTTGCTTGGGAAGAAGCCCAGCAGATCCCTGGGATCTCTGATTTTTTGAATATCTTTAATCATCGATTGATCTCTCTGCTCTATCGTATCTGGCGGAAATATCGCTACTACATTTGTTTTGAAAATGAAGGCCAAGACTCATTCTCCCAGTATATGTTTTCTCTCGTAGGGTTAGGGAATGGGGCTAACCGTGGACGAATTAGAATCAATCACAGCAAAATGCTCGCTTATGCTGGCCTTTTAGCGAGCCCCAGCCGTTCAGCAGATGTCATTAGCAGTCTAATATCTCATTGTTTTGACTTAGAAAATGTAGATGTTATTGAGTGGGAAACTCGTCGTGTCCCTATCCCGGAATCGCAGCAAAATAAGTTAGGAATTATTTCTCATCAACCTGGACAAAAATCTCGACCTCGAATGTTATTAGGTGAAAATTTTAGTCTTGGGTCTCACATACATGATTGCAATGGAAAATGTACTATAGAAATCAGTGGATTAACTATAGAGCGCTATATGCGTTTTTTACCTAATGGCAGTGATTTCGCACCTCTCGTTGCCTTCATTTCATACATTTTTCATGAGCAATTAGCTTGGGACTTACGTCTTAGTATTGCCGAGAATCAAGCTGAAGGTTTCTGTTTAGGCAAACAAAATCACAACCAATTAGGCTGGCAAAGCTTTTTAGGTAAACCCGCTAAAAAACCAAATATCACCATTACGGTATTGGAATAAAAGACATGGATAAACATCAGCCAACAATTTCATTTAGCATAATGAATAGTGAACAGCTAGAAAGTGGTTATCTTCCGAGCGCAACCTTGACCCAACATGGTGGCCTAATTGGAAGTAGCAATCAATGTGACTGGAAAATTCAGGACTGTGATGGTTCTATCTCTGCCAATCAATATACTGTTTTCTGGAAAGATCAGCATTTTTGCTTAAAAGTAAACTCAGACTCTGTTTACATTAATCACGCGATCATTCCTTTACATCTTGATGCCGTGAAACTTGCCCAAGGGGATCAAATTAGAGTGGGCAAACTGGTTATTACAACCAATATCAGTTTAACGGGTCAACCTGCGCAAAATATAATGACAGCGACACCGCAGTCTATTGTCGCTAAAGACCATAATCCTTTAGATTCATTATTTGATATCGATACAGCAAATAGTGAAAACAAGGAGCATCCTTTTGTTCCAACCGTTCAAGGTGCCTTCACAGCAGATCCCTTACAAGCGTTAGAAAATGAAAATCTCAGTTTAATTTCTAAGAGTCAATCAATCATCTCAGAGCCTTCTTTATTGAGTGACACACTCTCTTATTCACCTGCCCTTGCGACATCAGATAATCAAGAGAATACCATGGTACAAGAATTTATTGATTTACCTAAAATTACGCCTTTCGAAGATGAACACATGACCGATATTGACCATGTTGCCATTAACCCTCTTATGAATGGTTTAGGTATCCACCTTAATTTAACTAGCTCTCAACAAGCTAATGACTTTCTCATAGAGCTTGGTAGAACAATGAAAGCCGCAGTTGAAGGTTTACTCGCTTTGCAACAGCGACAAGAAAGTTTGCAAGATAAGCAACTTCGCCCTATTGAAGATAACCCACTACGTCTAAACAGTAGTTATGAAGAAACGATGAAACTGTTGTTTACAGATGAACGCAGCCCTGTTCACCTCAGTGCACCTTCTGCCGTTACTGAAAGTTTGCACAATATGCAATTGCATTACCATGCAAATCAAGAGGCGATATCGACAGCTTTAGCAACAATGCTTGCGGCTTTTTCTCCAGAACATTTATTAAACCGTTTCTCGCAATATCGACGCGCTTCGGATAACACGCCAGTGACAGATGGATGGGCATGGGAAATGTACAGTAACTATTACAAAGAGCTTTCTTCATCTCGGCAGCAAGGTTTTGAAAAACTATTCTATGAAGTTTATGCCCATGCATATGACCGAGCATTAAGAAAAGGGATAGAGGAAGCCTAAATGAAGCTTAGAACTTTCTCAATGCTACTGTTATTTGGCTCGTTTTTCATTTTGAGTGGATGCAGTAAATCTCTACAAACAGCAGCAAAGGTGGGTCAGATTCTATTGGACCCTTCTATTCCCGTTGGCTATCCAAAAGATCAGCCATCTACGGTTGCTTTAACTATCCTCGCAGAGCCCTATATAAACCCTAATCAGGAAGGTGAGGCCACGCCGATAAACATCCAAATTGTTTATCTAAATGAAGATTCATTATTTGGCTCTCTAGATCATGACCAGATAGAAGCTAAAGATGGAGATTTAGAGAAAGTTCTGAAGAAAAATTATATTGACCATCAAGATTACACCATTTTACCGGGGCAGTATAAGCCTTTTCCGACGATGACACTGCAGGCATCTAACCGTTATATAGGCATTATTGGGTACTATTCAGACCCTGATAATGCCGAATGGAAAAAAATAGTCAAAGCCCGAGGCAAGGGACGCCATTACTTTATTTTAGCCCACATTAGAGAAAACGAAATCGAATTTAGACAAGAAGAGGATGATTAATATGTCAACTAAAAATAGAGTAATTTGGCGTGAAGGGCTATTTATCAAACCTCAGCATTTTCAGCAACAGCAACGTCATCAAGATTACGTTACAGAAAGTATTCTTAAAAATTTTATTTCTCATTTTTGGGGATTCAGCCACTTATCTTTAAGTAACGATTTATATTCTTTAGGCCGTATTGGTATTAAGGAAGCATCTGGTGTTATGCCTGACGGCACCATTTTTTCTTTTCCTAGCCAAGACTTGTCACCACAACCAATTGATATACAAAACATTACCGACAGTGATAGTCATATTATTTATCTCGCCTTTCCTTTAGCTAATGGAAACGTCAACGAAATATCAAACGAGCATAATGGGAGCCGTTTACTTTCACGTTATAGCGAATGTATGGAAAATGTTCGTGATTTACATACAGAAAATGGCGATTTAAGTGCTATCCATGTTGCACAACTAAACCCTATCCTTAAACAAGGTAAAAGTGGCTTAGATGCCTACGTGGCACTGCCCATATGTCGCATTAGAGAGCGTAATGCCAACGGAAGCTTAACGCTTGATAACGATTATATTCCAAGCCTTTTGAATATTCGAGCATCGCTATTACTCACTGAATTTCTCACTGAGATTGAAGGCACTTTGTATGAACGAGGTAAGCAAATAGCCTCCCGAATTGGTGCTCCTGGTCAGCAAGGTGTTGCGGATGTTGCGGAATTTATGATGCTACAAGTACTCAACCGCACCTATCCCCTTTATTCACATTATGCGCAAGAGCCAGTCATTCACCCTGAAAAGCTTTTTCGGGATTTATTGGAACTTTGTGGCGAGCTGCAAACATTCACGAACTCGTCTCGCTTACCCGATACCATTGCAAAATATAAGCACTTTGATTTAACAGATAGTTTTCTCCCATTAATAAAAAGTATCCGTGAAGCATTAAGTGTTGTCTTGACGCCGCGTGCAATTCCTATTCCGTTACAAATCCAAGAACACGGTATTCGAGTGGCGACTATTCATGACAAACAACTGCTCCAAAAAGCGGAATTTATTATTGCAGTTAAGTCACAGATGCCACAGGAACAACTACGTCGGCAGTTCCCACAGCAAACTAAAGTAACTACGGTAAATAATATTCGCAGCTTGGTCAGTGTTCAAATACCGGGAGTCCCTTTATCTCCGCTTTCAACCGCCCCACGGCAATTGCCTTATCATTCTGGGTATAACTACTTCCATTTTGATCAACAAGGTAGTGAATGGAAAGGGATCCAAAAGGATGGCAACATCGCATTCCACGTTTCTGGGAATTTCCCAGATTTAGATATTCAGTTATGGGCGATAAGAGATGGAGCACTCTATGACTGATAATATTTTACTTAACCATGATGTTGATAGTGGTATTTCGCAGAAGAATTACCAAATCCCACTTCGGGGGAACAACATTAACCCAATGATCGATGCTGCAACACCACTTTTAGGTATGGTCTTACGAATGAAAGCGATGTCTGAAACACCACTTTCAGAAAAACTTTATCAACAAGTGGTTATGGATATCACATCAATTGAACAGCAATTACAAATACAAGGTTACGAGCCTGGAGCTATTGTTTCATTTCGATATGTCTTGTGTACCTTCATTGATGAAACAGCTCTTGGATTGGGCTGGGATCAAGAGAACGACTGGGTAAAACAGTCACTACTTGTCCACTTTCATAACGAATCATGGGGTGGAGAAAAGGTCTTTATTTTAATTGAAAGATTATTAGGTGAACCCAAACGCTACCTCGACCTCATTGAGTTTATCTACCTTTGTCTTTGCCTTGGATATCGTGGTCGTTACAAAGTATCTGCAGGGCAAAATGATGAATTTAACCATTTGCTTAGACGCTTACAAAAACAGATACAGCAACTTAAAGGTGATGCAAAACCGATTGTTCTCTTTGAAAAAGGTGATAACAAGCAGAGCCGCTACCGTTTAGGTAAACGGCTAGGTGTACGTTACATCATCATTGGCGCTGCAATATTAGCGTTTATTATTTATCAAATTTACTCATCCCAACTGAATTATCAAACACTCAGTATTGTGGAACAACTTAATACTTTACTCGGCTAGGACGCACTATGATCCAAATTGATCTCTCAACACTTGTTAACCGATTACACCCGATTGCTAAGCATGCGTTAGAAAGCGCTGCAGCCTATTGTGTAAGCCATCAACAACCTGAAATTACGATTGCTCAGTTTCTTCAAAAACTCATTGAAACGCCATTAACTGACATTCGCCTGATCAGCCAGAAGAGCACTTTGGATATTAATAAGCTGTCAGAATTATTAGATATTCAAATTCCACCTCATCACGCTATTACACAGAGCTACCCGAGTTTCTCCCCCTTATTAGTGGAGTGGATGAAAGATAGCTGGTTACTTGCATCGACGGAATTCAACCATAGTGAGCTGCGCTCTGGTGTTCTCTTTCTAACATTATTACAGATGCCCCTGCGTTACCTCCCAAAACCTGTTGCAGACATGCTTTCGCAAGTTAACCGGGAACAATTAAAACTCAATTTTGATAAGTGGACGGAAGGTTCTGCTGAATCACCTTTTGATAAAAAGACACCTCAAGACAATGGCAAAATCGCTTCGGACTCATTGTTAGCAAAGTTTACTCAGAACATGACTGAACAAGCTCGAAACAATGAATTAGACCCTGTTTTATGTCGCGATCATGAAATCGACCTTATGATTGATATCCTTTGCCGTCGCCGAAAAAATAACCCTGTCGTTGTTGGGGAACCTGGTGTCGGAAAAAGTGCGCTTATTGAAGGCCTCGCATTACGCATTATTGCTGGCGAAATTCCTGAAAAATTAAAAGGATGCGAACTTCTAACCTTAGATTTAGGTGCATTGCAAGCAGGTGCTGCGGTTAAAGGCGAGTTCGAAAAACGTTTTAAAGGCATCATGCAAGAGGTCTCTAAGTCTCCTCACCCCATAATTCTATTCATTGATGAAGCTCATACATTGATTGGTGCTGGTAATCAGCAAGGTGGTCTAGATGTTTCTAATTTATTGAAGCCAGCATTAGCGCGCGGTGAATTGAGAACCATCGCAGCAACCACTTGGAGCGAGTATAAAAAGTATTTCGAAAAAGATGCCGCATTAGCCCGCCGTTTTCAATTAGTTCAAGTCACAGAACCTACATCCGCGGACGCAATTATCATTATGCGTGGTTTACGCGCTATTTATGAAAAAGCACATCATGTTTTTATCGATGATGAGGCACTTCGAGCCAGTGCAGAGCTGAGTGAACGCTATATTTCAGGCCGTCAATTACCCGATAAAGCAATTGATGTCTTAGACACCGCATGCGCAAGAGCAGCGATCAATTTATCTTCGCCACCAAAACTGCTCTCTTCGTTAAAAACTGAGCTCCAGCAAATTGAAATGGAGACCGTAGTACTAAAAAGAGAACATCATCTTGGCTTAGATAACCACTCCGAACGCCTTGAGGAGCTAGCATCAAAAACAAATGAGATTGCGCAAAAAGCGTCAGATATACAGCAAGCATGGGAACAGCAACAAGCACTTGTTTCGCAAATTATTACTTTGCGCTCAACGCTATTAGACGGTGAAAACACTGAACTCCAGTCTGAAGAAGCTCGCCATTCTGATGAGCTGAAACAGGAATTACAAACACTAGACCTTCAACTTACACAGTTGCATGAAACACATTTACTCGTTTCCCCACATGTTGATAAAAAGCAAATTGCAGCCGTTATCGCTGAATGGACAGGCGTACCATTAAATCGATTATCGCAGGATGCCTTATCTATTGTTACCGACCTTCCTATGTACTTAGAAGAAAGTATTAAAGGGCAATCATTAGCTATACAGTGCCTACACAAACATTTGTTAACTGCGCGCGCTGATTTACGCCGCCCAGGTCGCCCTCTTGGTGCTTTTTTATTGGCTGGACCAAGTGGTGTTGGTAAAACAGAAACGGTTATCCAAATAGCACAATTAATGTTTGGTGGAACTCAATACTTAACAACCATCAATATGTCTGAGTTTCAAGAAAAGCACACGGTATCACGCCTCATCGGTTCACCTCCTGGCTATGTCGGCTATGGTGAAGGTGGAATATTAACGGAAGCTATTCGCCAAAAACCTTACTCGGTTGTACTACTTGATGAAGTCGAAAAAGCGCATCCAGACGTTCTAAATTTGTTTTATCAAGCATTTGATAAAGGCGAAATAGCCGATGGTGAAGGACGAGTTATTGATTGCAAAAATATCGCATTCTTCTTAACGTCTAATTTAGGCGACCATGTGATTAGTGCTTATGCCGATAAACCAGATGAACTGCAAGATGCCCTCTATCCTGAGCTAACAACCTTCTTCAAGCCCGCCCTACTGGCACGTATGGAAATTGTGCCTTATTTACCTCTTTCGGCTGATATTTTGCGGCAAATTGTTGATAGCAAACTGACTCGCCTTATGATCCTATTGAAGCAACGCTTTAATGCAAAAATCCAGTTAGAAGATAGTGTCCCTAATGAAATTTTACGTCGAGCTTCTCGCGCGGAAAATGGTGCGCGCATCTTAGAATCAATTATTGATGGTGCTTTATTGCCCCCACTTTCTTTGTTACTCCTTCAGTTCAGTGCCCGTAATGAGGCCATCTCCCATATTCGTCTAACGACAGAAAATGATGAGTTTATTGCGGAGGTTAGCTAAGAAAAATGAAAGCAAGACTAAAAAATGCACTTGCTCTTCTTGAGTGTCATGACGTAGAAGCACTAGTGGTTCAATTTTTGACACACAGTTTTTCGCGCAGCGCATTCAGCGGGCTAATTATTTCATTGGTCAATAAAACTGAAAATAGATTAGAAAGCTGGAATATTGACCACTCGCTCCAAGTTCAATGCCATTTTTTAGACACTGATATTACTGATGCCGATCACCCTTTGATTCAACTTGTGTTGAAGGGTGAACCTACATTTTGGAAGAATTTACAACAAGGTAGCTATATTAATAACGTGCCATTACGTGATTTTATCTCACAACTACCGGTAAATACTGGGTTGTATAGTCTGCCACTACATGATCTTAACCATAAATCATGTGGTGCCATTATTCTTTTAGGCCAGTTCAAAGAGTTAGAAAACTTCGAGCAGGGTATTTTTCCCATTTATTGTGAGCTCTTTCATCAGCAATTAAAGCGCATTCTTGAATTAGCAAATACGCAACAAAAAATTTCTCACTTGCTATATCTCAATCAGTTGCAGAGGGAAAAGGAAGTTAGCCTCAATGAGGCCTTAAGCACACTAACAGCATCAATCACAAACATGGAACCTGCAACCGTAAATTTCCAAAATATTAATGACTTAGAAGTTGCAATCGAGAGTTATGAAAAAGAAATTTTATTAGATAAGCAAAGAGAACTAAAAGGAGATATCAACGCAATGGCTGAACACCTCAACATATCTAAGCGTGCGCTGATATATAAATTGAAGAAGTATGGAGTATAAAATGAAAATACTAAAAATCTTTTTCTGCTCTTTTATGCCGATTTTCTTCGCTTTGCCAGGAAAAGCCGAAAGCAATATTGATCAGAATATCGCAGAAGAACTCACACAGTGTCGCCTAGAATCTTCCCAGCTTCTTCGCTTAGATTGTTATGACAAAATAGTGTTGTCCTCAACGTCTGAACCAAATACTTCATCTAATATTGCTCAAATGGGAAAAACCTGGCGCCAAGCTTATGAGCATGAAATGAAGCGTATCGAAAATAGTGCAGGTTTCTTAGTCTCAGTACCCGAAAATGGTGATTACCCCGTCATTATGACCATTCCAACCATTGGTTTTCAACCTCCGCGCCCTGTGCTTATGTTGAGTTGCATTGACAACATTACCCGTATGCAAATTATTTTACCAAACAAACAGGATGCAGGCAGTGTCATGGTCTCAACCGATAAAACTCAATTCACTGCGGAATGGTTTTTACGTGAAAATGGCTATGTATTGGAATCAAGCCGCGGTTTACCTGGCATAGATGAAATCAAGCGTTTACTGAGTGGCGAAAAATTGACTTTAAAATTAACGAATAACGAAAAACTAACGTTCAATATTTCAGGGATGTCCCAAGAAATTAAACCATTAAGAGCCGCTTGCCACTGGTAGAAATTATGATAAACAATACCTCTTATTCCTGGAAAGAACAGCTACTTGCCCATATTGATGAACAGCTGGTGTGTAGCACTGTGAACGATAGTGATCCTGACTGGGAGTATATCGATAGTGAAATGATAAAATTCGGCTCACTCAGTCACAGTCAATTAGATATTAAAGAAATTCAACGCCGGTGTTTGCGGTTACTTGAGACGCAGACAAAAGATTTTCGTTTAATCGTTCACTTACTACGTACCTTACAGCATGCTGGTGAACCTAAAGAGTTAGTCTTAGCAGCACAGATCCTTTCTGATTTTACGCGTCAGTATTGGAATACCTGCTACCCAACAAATATTAAGCTCAAAGTACGTTTAGCTAACCAAATTCTAAAACGATTCGAATCTGCGAACGATGCATTTTGCCGTTCTGCTAATGGCAAAATGCGTGATGATATTCTGGGCTCTTTTGCTTATTTAGCCCAATTTTGGCATGAGCAAAGTCCCGAACTTTCTCAACAAGTTGATGCATTGAGTCGAGGTTATCAACGAATTGAAGAAAGCGAACAACCTATAGTGTTAGCTTCAGCACCAAAAGAAGCCGCAACGCCTATTACTGAACCTGTACAACCACCAGCAAATAGCCTTGTCATGCCAGCAATCAATATAAATCAGCATGACGAAAGACAATGGAAGCAAACATTGCTCCAAGTTTCAGAGTTTATTTGTCTCCAAGCACCTGAAAGTTCTGTTGGTTATCGTTTAAGACGTTATGCGATCTGGTACTCCATCACCATGCTGCCCCAAGCCGATCATCAAGGTAAAACACCTTTAGCACCAGTTTCAATGGATCGCGTAATGGATTACAAAGCCCAACTTTCTCAACCATCAGACTCTCTATTAAATAATATAGAGCAAAGCTTATCACTCTCACCTTATTGGTTAGAGGGCCACATGCTCGCTGCACAAACGGCAGTTAAGTTAGGTTATTCAGGAGTCGCAAATGGTATCGCTGAAGAGTTACGTTTTTTTTTAGCTCGCCTTCCGAACCTTGCCAACTTGTATTTTTCTGATATGAGCCCTTTCGTCCCTGACAGCGTAAAAGAATGGTTAGAACATTGTAACCAAACAAAGAGTGCTCAATTGTCTCATTCAAACACTACGTTATTACAGAAAGATGTTTTACTCTGCTATGAACAGCAAGGGCTGGAAGCTGCATTAAAACTTATTGAATCAAGTCTGGTAACTGCAATAGAGCCTAGAGATAAATTTTATGGGCAATTATTGTCAGCACAACTATTCGAGCTCTCCGGAATGGGCTATATGGCGGCCCATTTATATCAGCAACTTTATACCGCTACTTTACACTTTTCACTTGAGGATTGGGAACCCAGCCTCATACGACAACTCGTTCAAAAAACAGACAAAATACCAGAAACAACAATGACTATGGATAGGGATCTACAATAATGAAATTACCGTTTTTCTCCATTTCAAACATAACCAATTCGGTAAAAAAACTGTTTTTTGCTGATAAACCTAAAATTGCCTCCTTTTTCCTATTTTTATTAGCGTTACTTCCTGCGCTCGTCATTGTTTGGATTTGGTGGTGGGGACCTACATTTAGTTATCAAGACTCGATGCCATTTAGTACACTCACCTCACGCTGGCTTGCTACGTTAATTATCATTCTACTTGTCGTCAGTTGGATAGGCTTAGTCACATGGCGTCGGGTAAAAAAACTTGAAGCTCTAAAACTCGATGTTGAGTTAACCGTTGTTGACCCCGTTAGACTGGATATTGATTTCCAAAATCGTTATTTAGACTATTGGAAGTCTCAATTTACTCGTCACCTAAATGGCCATACCAAGGCCGTTTATTTGCGCCCTTGGTATTTTGTTTTAGGTGCAAACCAAAGTGGAAAACATAGTTTATTAAAGAACACACTGAATCCATTGGATATCGCGCCAAGTGAAAATATCGTTAATGAACAAAAGCTTCCTTTAAATATTGAATGCTTGTTAACAGATAATGCCGTTCTTTTTGTCCCTAATGGCAAACTATTGACTCAACCAAATGAACATAATGAGAAACCTCAGCTCTATCATCGCTTGTGGGAAGAGCTACTTAATTGGATAAAGACTAATCGCCCAAGACAACCCATGAACGGGATTATTTTAACGGTGGATACCTTATCCTTACTCACCAATACGAAAGAGCAAAATAGTCAATTGATTGCCGACCTGCAAATGCGTATTGAAGAAATTAGAATGACTTTTAATAGTCAACTGCCATTATACATCGTATTAACGAAGCTAGATTTATTGCGTGGTTTCGATTCAATGTACCAATCATTGGATGCCCAACAACGTAATCAAGTGCTCGGCGTTTCTTTCGACCTTAAATCTCAAAAAGATTGGAAGACCGGTTTAACGCATTTCTGGTTACAGTGGGTTAACCAAATGAACAGCGCACTACCTGAAATGATGTTACAACGAGCAGAAGGTAACCAACGTAGCGATTTATTCAGTTTTGTACGTCAAATAGAAGGGTTACAGAGCCACGTTATAACATTAATTAATGCGCTGTTAATCAATAACGAGCAACATAATATTTGTTTAAGGGGCGTTTATCTCACCTCTGCATTACAGATTGGCCAAATAGACGATGTCTTTAGCCAAACGGCATCTGTGCAATACCATCTACCGACAGCGCCACTAACAACTTGGCCAATTAATGATAGCCATTCTTACTTTACACATCATTTATTTGCTCAAGTCCTTTTCAGTGAACCTAATTTGGCTGCTGAAAGCCAATATTGGGTCAAAAAACATCGTTCTCGTCTCTTAGTCACGACACTGGCAAGTTTTGCGGGTCTAATCGCCCTTTGGGGTGGTTGGAATCACTATTATGATAAAAACTACCGTGCTGGTGAGAGTGTGCTTAATGAAGTTAAGGCCTTTAGAACGATAGATAATAACGTTCAAAAAGACACTGATGGTAGCTTACAACTTCCCGTCCTCAACCCATTACGTGAAGCGACACTTGCCTATGGGAGCCACCGTGATAAAAATGTGTTGTTTTCTGATATGGGGTTGTACCAAGGTCAAAAAGTCGGCCCACAAGTTGAGCAAGTTTATCTGCAATTGCTCACTGAACGTTTCTTACCCGCGATTATGTCTGGGCTCTTAATTGAACTTAATAATGCAGATAAGGGCAGTGAAGATAAACTCGAAGTTTTACGTATTATGCGCATGTTAGAAGACAAAACTGGGCGTAATAATGGCATGGTTGAAGACTTCATGGCAAATTATTGGAGTCATCTATTCACAGGACAACGTGAAAAACAAATGCTATTAAAAGCGCATTTGCGTTATGCGCTTGAACACACTAATTGGAAGGCTGAACGTGACAACGGACTTATGGCGGCAAATAAAGCTTTCACGCCTTTTGCCACCCCCATTAAAGATGCCCAGAAAGAACTCAGTGAGTTATCACTTTATCAACGTGTGTACCAAACATTACGGTTAAAAGCCAACCAAGAACTTTCAGCGCCTTTAAATTTGCAATATCAGATAGGCCCGAGTTTTAATACTGTTTTTACGGCTATTGATGAGGATAAATTAGAAATTCCGCAGTTTTTAACACGCTCGGGATTATTAAACTATTTTATTCGCCAAAATGACAAATTAGTTGAACTTACCTTACTTGATGCTTGGGTTCTCAATCTCACATCAAATACGCAATACAGTGAGAATGATCGTAAAGAAATTCAACGTCAAATCAGTGAGCAATATCTCAGTGATTATATCGCTCAATGGCGTAACGGAATGAGTAATTTAGAAATTCGTGAGTTTGATTCAATCCAAGATGAAATTATCGCCCTTGAGCAAATCATCAGTGGAGAACAGCCTTTACGTCGTGCTTTGCAAGTTTTGCGTGATAATACGGTTATTCCATCCATTGATGAAAATTTACCTATTGAAAAACAAAAAGCCTTGATGGCAGAACCGTCTTACCGCTTATTAACTCGTTTAGATAGAGAATTCACGCCTCAAACTGAGATATTAGTCAGTAACCAAGGAGAAAACTTACAAAATCTCAATCAAAAATTGAATGATTTGCACCGGTATTTACTGGGAATACAAAATTCCCCAGTACCAGGCAAAGCAGCACTTAAAGCAGTCTCTATGAGACTCAATGATAATAATAAAGATGCCATATTTGAATTATCGCAAATGGCAAAAACATTGCCTGAACCGCTCAACCGCTGGGTAGATGAGCTGGCTGAACAGGCATGGAATGTTGTCCAGAAAGAAGCTATTCGACATATGGAAGTTGAATGGAATGAAAATGTAGTAAAACAATATAATACTTATATTGCAGGCCGCTATCCGTTTAATCCAAACTCAAAACAGGATGTACCATTAAGTGAGTTTGAACGCTTCTTTAAGCCCAATGGCACACTCGATAGCTTCTACCAACAAAATTTACGTTTATTTGTTGAAAATAACTTAGTTGATAATAGGGATAGCCAATCGCTGATCCGCGCTGATGTATTAGCACAAATCGAAACTGCCAATCGCATTAGAGAAACCTTTTTTAATGCACAAGGTAATTTGGAAGCACAATTTGCAGTTGAACCTCTTTCGTTAAGTGGCAATAAGCGCCGTAGCATCTTAAATCTTGATGGTCAGCTTATTGATTATGCTCATAGCCGCAGCCATGTCACGCAACTTGTTTGGCCAAACTCGATGCGCTCAAATATTGAAAGTAAACTGACTCTGGTTCCTCTTTCTGGTGATAAATCGCCCCGTTCTATTAGTTTCTCGGGGCCATGGGCACAAATGCGCTTGGTCGATAGTGCGAAGTTAATGAATATCAAATCCAATTCATTTGACGTTCGCTTCACGATTGATGGCGGTGATATGACTTATCGAGTACTCGTTGATGAATCTAATAATCCTTTCTTCGGGGGATTATTCACAAAATTCCGTTTACCTGAAACCCTTTACTAATGTGACTGTCCCCACTTATTTATAGTGGGGACATAGGATATTGAACGAAATGAAATCAGAACATTTAGTAATTAAAGTCGGTAGCTCCCCTTTAGATACTCCCGAATTTATTGCCCTTAAAACAGAATTTAACAAGCTAAGTCACCCTGCACGTCCAGAGGTTAGCTGGACGCTTATTGAGTCACTTTGTTTGTCTCTCTTTAAAAATCATGGTATCGACCTGCAAAGTAGTGCTTACTATACAATTGCACGGCTACAACAACATGGACTCAGTGGATTTACTGAAGGGTGTGAATTATTAGCAAGTATCATTGTTACACATTGGGATACGTTATGGCCTGAAAAACCAAACCAACGCACAGAAGTATTCAACTGGTTTAACACAAAGGCCAGCGCCCTACTGCGGCAGCAAGCTTATGAAACAAAAGACCTACGTTTGATATATCGCTCAGAACGTGCGCTACAATTAATCATTGATAAATTAGCTAAAACAACATGGGAAAAACTGCCTAAAATTGAGAACTTATTATGGTTCTTTCAAAATTTAGCCAAACAACTTGAAAAGCAAGAAGAATACACTAAACAGAATACCGCTGAACCTGTCACTCTCCCCCCTTTAGTGTATATTCAGCAACCCAAGAAACAGGCAGAGCAACCCTCACCAACGTTTATTTTTGAATCCCCAGAGCCCGCTTCATCATTAACGGTTGCACCTCAAAAAATGAGTGCTACTCGTGGTTTTATATGGGGTTGTGTTCTTTGCAGTACATTATTTTTAGTCAGTGGGTTTAGCGCCTATGTTTATTTTAAACATGAAATGGAGGCCATTGCGTCCGTTCCTGAAGGCGCAGTCGCTAAATGGTTATTTAAACCCGATATAAATACTTATGAATACCATTTAGCTTTGCTTGAAAAGCGTTCTCCCCTTGCTAACTTAAAACTGATCGAAAACATGCAAGAAAAAGCAAAATCTTATTGGCCTGCGGATGCGGAGCAAACTTATTTCAGCCGAAATTGGCAAAACCAATATGAGACGCGCTTAGAAAACATGCCGATTAATGATAGTTGGTCTGAAACAGCAATGTTACTGCAGCAACTATCAAATAAAATTGTTCAACAAGAAAAAAATAGAGGTAGCTTTACATTATCCTATTTAAAAACAGCCATTTATGACATTCAAAAGCAACACAACAAAGTGGAGCCTATTGAAGAAAAGCTCCGACAATTATCTCTACAAATTAAAGATGGACAACCTGTATCCCCTGCCACTCTCATCAATATTGATAATAAAATTAATGGGTTATTAGCTCGTTACTATGAATTACAAAAACAAGCAGAGCAACAAGGTTTAAAACCGGGGTCATATTCATCTTTTGGATTAAGTCATGAGTGAAATTAAATATATTAAAGAAAAGCAATACTTACAAAAGTTGTACCGTGAGTACGCAGATAAAAAGCCACATTTAGCGGATGTCTTAGATCCGCAAGACCCACAAACAAGTTACCTATTAGAAGGGTTTGCTTTTTTGTCTGCTCGTTTACAGGATAAAATTGATGATGCATTTCCTGAAATCACATTACCTCTACTGCAACGACTTAACTCCCAAGCGATAAAAGGACTTCCATCAACAGCTATTATACAAATAGACCAAAATGAATCACTTTCTTTCCCTGTAGAGATAAATAAAGATCATCTTGTTTTAGGTGATAATGGGGCTCGTTTTAGCTTTTGTCATGATCTCCTCGTGACACCCTATAGCCTTCTTGATAGGAAAATTATTCAACACCCAAACCGCTCTTGTATTTCGCTTGAAATACAGTATCGAGGTGAAACTAAATTTAACTCTACAAGCTCACTTGATGTCTTTTTAGGACCCAATAAAAAAACTTCTGAAACCTTACTACTCGCATTTAGCCAGTATTTTGAAAAAATTGAAGTTATCCATAATCATATTCGCTATGAGGGTGATCCACTTAACTACGCTTTCGAGCCAAAAATAGGAAAAAACCATAAGATTTTCCCACAAGAAAATGCATCACTCTGTGCTCCACAGCAATTATTGGAAGGTCTTTATTTACCTCATGTTCACCATTTTATTGAGCTTAATATTCCTCAAGTTGTCACTGAATTGGATTGGGAACAGGAACAACGCTTTACAGTTAACATCTATTTCAATCAACAGGTTTCTCTGACACAAGAAGAATGTGAAAAGAGTTTTTATTTAAACTGTGCTCCTGCAATAGATACCGAAGCCCAACACACCCTTCTGATTGATTTTAAAGAAAATAAGTCAAGTTACTTGCTTCCTATTCCAAGTCACCACTACTTGGCTGACCTTTTCGAAATTCAACTTTCCCTTGAGCCACATGAAGAAGAGAGAGGCATCTACTGTCATTTTTATCCCACAACAGAATTAACTGCATCTTCACGCCTTATGCCTCAGTACCACAAAACCCTTTTTTACTCTTTAACAATGGAGAAAAATATTACAGGACATACTCTTTATTATTTAAACTTTTTTGATAATAAGGGCGCCCCTATGGTAATTCCACCCAGCTTGCATTTTTCATGCGTCTATGTCGGTTTTGAACGCAACCAAAAAAACGAGATTGGCTTATTAAACCAATACAGCGAAAAAATGCCTGACGGAATTAAAACGGGAAATATCACGTTATTATCATCTTGCTACCCTCCTATCGTCAATAACCATCATTTTTGGCAGTTGTTATCCCATTACAGTGCCAATGCCTCAATGCTAATGTCGTTAGACACCATAAAGCATATGATTTCTGATTATATTCTCTATCGAGATACTGATAGGCAAGTGACACGAAAATGTGAGCGATTATTAGCAGGGCTCATTGAGCTGAAAACACATTTATATGACCATATATTAAAAGGTAAACCCTACCGATGTTTATCTTTATCTCTATTACTTGATAACGCTCAATATGAAAATGAAGGTGAAGCCTTTGTATTTGCCACTCATCTCTATCATTTCTTTCCATTTTGCCTATCCGAAAATATGTTATTAGAGATGACAGTGACACTGAATGACGAGAAAAAAACAATGTGGCATTTATCCCCTACTCCCTTAAAAGGACATAAATCGATGCTTTAATTATCACTACTGATGAGCAAACTAATTAATATGTCCCAAAGCCTATCCCTATAGTCAAGGAAGGCATGAAAAGTGTGTCGAAGACACGTTTTAATTGCGTACCCGCCCCATGAACCTATAAGGCAAAGCTGCCAGTTTTTGACGTCCCAAGATAGCAGTGATTCGATGTTGTAACGAGCTAATAATCCAGTTGCAGTATAGTAGCTGGTATTGACAAAACCCAACTCAATGCGGAGAGGGTATTCTTGCCCAGCCGCATTGTCGTGGCGAGTTCTAAGTCAGGCACCACCATAAATAAAGCCCCCAAAACAGAACGTTATTACACCGTGGGCTATGCCCCGAATTGGCAACAAAACCGCACCACCGCCCGCGATACACCTTGAAGGGCAGTGGTTAAAGGAAGCGGGTTTTGAGACAGGCTTCACCTTTACGGTGAAGATTTTAAACGGCTGTTTGGTATTGATACCCGACAGCGAAGACACCCGAACAATTAAGCAGCAGAACCAACAACAGCAAGCACAACAGCTCAAAGCACACGATGCGCGAGCTGGTAGTAGAGTATACAAGCGGCTAAAGGGTAAACTGATCTGCTCTAAAAAAACAAAGAAGCCAGAAAATTGGAAGATCTTCTGGCTATGGAACTAAAGAGTTAAATAGGCATCATTATTAAAATAATAAATGATACATTGAAGCAGTTCCTCTTCAGTTACATTTACTTTCTGTAATTTGGCATGAGTAACAATGCTTTGTAACATTTGAATTGATAATACATACCTATAATTAGCTTCTTTTATAACATCTGGGTCATCATCTGGCTCATCAGAATCAACATCATCAGGATCTTCAATTATAGCTAGTGTATCTAAGTCCCAATTTACTGTATTTTTAGGTAGATACAGCGCTAAATTCCAAGGTATATCTATGACTCTTTGTAAAACAACTCTCAGTGTTTCTTTGATCATATTATCGTCCTCCTCCCCAATTACTCATTCCTCCTTTCCCTCCAGGATGTAGAGAATCTTGAACTGCTCCAGGAGCTTGATGTTGTTTTATAGGAACTAACTGCATAAAACCTGGCTGATTAGCTTCATGATGCCACTACACTCGCGGCGTGCCTTGGTGGTCGGTTACCACATAGTGCAACTTACCCTGTTGATAACGGGCTGTCGGGGTGATTGCACCAGGTTCATACAACCATTGAATTTGTGAGTCATAAGCCGGTGTGCCATCGGCATAGATTGGTGTTTCTTCCACCATTTGGTCGCCCGACCACAAATAGTGCCATGCCGTCACGCGCGGTTTGAGTTATGGAAATAGCGGATTCATATTACCTCTTCGAGGTAAAGTACACCGTCAATTGTATGATTAAGTCATTGTTTTAGATATTAGTTATCAAACAAAAGATTATTGTTTACCTGGATTTTAATATGCCATCCATATAAAAACAGGTAAATTTACAGTACAAATTGCAGTCATTCAAAATATGTAAATAGATAATTTACACTATATTCGAAAGTCTTTTTTGCAAGGTATTAATTTGTGCATTTACCGCTTCAATAATTAACGGGTCATATCCCCACATATCTAAAAAACCCCATTCTTTAGTAGGTGGATTAATCATGTTTTTTAATATAGCGATCGCTTTAGCTAAAAGTTCTTTTAGTATACTCATATACTTAGCTGGCCAAACATATACTATGCCTAGCACCTCTAATAAATAACACGCAGCTCTAATGGAGTCATACCTTTCCTCTTCTGGTGAAAAATTCATAATTTCATTTACTAGTAATTCAATATCACATTTATCCCATAATTGATGAAACCAATCCGCAGCCTCATCATTACCCCACGGCTCTCGACTCCAATCACCCATAATTATGTCCTTCTTATTTGCAATTTATATCAAACCTTGAAACTGATGATTTTTCAGCATCTAACCAGTCCGGATTTTTAAAACTATCTCTTGTACCTCTAGGAGCTCTTATATTAGCAGTTGTTCCTCCATCAGGAATACGCCCTCCATTTCTTACTATTTCACTTGCCTCTATATTAAATATTTTTTCTGGGTTACTACCATCCATATTTAAAACTTGAATCGTTTTAATATTATTAGTTGGTAATTTCCCAGATTGAATATGCTGATTTAGCCTAGTAACAAAATCTTGGTCAACAGTTGAGCCAACATAAACCTTACCTGTATTATCAATATATCGATAAACACCTATAGATTTAGAGTTTTCACCTAATAATATTGATAACTCAGTTTCCGCCAACCCAAACGGATCAACCCAACCCACCGGATTATGCACATACCCGTACGGATTCACACCACCCAGCAGCCCTATCGGGTCGGGGGTAATATACTGCCCGCAGTCCCTATCATAATAGCGGAAGCGGTTATAATACAACCCTGTTTCTCGGTCTTCATATTGCCCCGCAAAACGGAAGTAGCACTCCGTATAATTGGGGTCATTGTCAGCAAGGCCATCGCGGGATTGCCAAAACTGCATCTGTCCCCAGGTGTTCAGTCGCCCTGCCCAACTGGCTTTACCTGACTCGGTAAATATCTCTCGGGGTGTCCCTTGGTGGTCAGTTACCACATAGTGCAGCTTGCCATTTTGATAACGCGCCGTCGGTGTAATAGCACCCGGTTCGTACAACCATTGAATTTGTGAGTCATAAGCCGGTGTGCCATCGGCATAGATTGGTGTTTCTTCCACCATTTGGTCGCCCGACCACAAATAGTGCCATGCCATCACTTTGGGATTAAGTTGTGGAAACAGGGGATTGACATTAGCCACTTGGCTATCAACGGTTTGCGTTTTACTGAGTCGGCGTCCAAACGCATCGTAGGTATAGTGCCAACAGTCGCCTTTCGGTGTGAAACATGCGGTCAATTGGTTCTGTGTGTTCCATAGATAACGCCATTCCTTCGGTCGATAGCCGTGTTCATAGACAATTTTCTTCTCTAATCGCCCATTCACATCATAGTGGTAAAGCTGATACCCCCTTGCCGTATCTCGCCGTGTGACTCGGCCCGCATGCTGTTGCTGGAACAACTGCAACATCGCCCCTTGCGCATCCGACGGCAATGTCATGTGTTCAGTAAGATTCAGGTTTGCATCATAAAGAAACTTTTCATCACGATTGCCAATTTGGTTACTGTATTGGGCTTCAGTGATTTGGTCGTTCGCGTTATACCGATAAGTGGTTTGCTTCCAACGGTCATCTTCAATACACACCACATTGTGCGCACAGTCGTATTGATAAGAACGATGCACATCAGTACAAAATGGCGGTTGATGTGGATTATGTTGCAGTGATTGTAAGAAGTTTTCACTACCACGCCCCGCCCGTTGATGGGCGAGTAATCCGGTTGCGGTGTAGTGTATCGCTATATTGCAGGCGCGAGTTCTAAGTCAGGCACCACCATAAATAAAGCCCCCAAGACAGAACGTTATTACACCGTGGGCTATGCCCCCAACGGCAACAAAACCGCCCCACCGCCCGCAATACACCTTAAAGGCCAGTGGCTAAAGGAAGCGGGTTTTGAGACAGGCTTCACCTTTACCGTGAAGATTTTAAACGGGTGTTTGGTATTGATACCGGACAGCGAAGACATTCGGGCGATTAAGCAGCAAAACCAACAACAGCAAGCGCAACTGAGTGCAATAAAACACACCATGCGCGAGCTGATGGCGGAGTATACAAGCGGCTAAAGGGTAAACTGAGCGGCTCTTAATAATATGATAGAGTGATAATATAGTTGCTCTATCATAATTTAATTTTTTCGATATATTGTAATGCTGATTTACGTGCTCCCATTGATGCTGAGTTTAAATTTTCTAGTTTTTCAAAAAAGAGCTTCGCATGCTCTGCCATTGAATGTAAAAATTCATATCTATCAATAGAGGTTTTTATTTCCTCATGGCAGTTAACGCTAACTAAAATACGATGATCTTTTTGTGGTATAAAGCTAACAGCAATAGGTTGGTCAGGAAAATAGCATTTAAATTCCTCACCTTGACTTACAATAAAAAGACCTTCTGATAAATAGCTCCATAGTTCATCAATATAATCATACATTGACTTATCAATTAAATTTTTACCATTAATAGTCAATTCAATTGCACCTTCTATATAATCATTATTTCTTATTTTTTCTTTTAAATCAAAGATATTAATAAAGTCATCATTGAGTTTAATAAATGTATTTATGTTTATCATAATGTGCCTGGATAAAATTGACCTATTCTTCCATTTTTGAAACCAACAACATAGTCTTGCCCTTGATATTGCCCTGATATTTGATATTGTCCTACTGTTCCTTTTTTTATCAAAATATCTCTATTTTGCTTCATAACATTTTCAACAGCATCGGTTATGTCACCCATTTTCATGTCACGAGAAAAGAAAGTTTGTTTAGCTTTTATTGAGCCATCCCAAAAGTCAGGATGATGCCTTTCTAAGATATGCTTCATTCCTGATTTATCCAATTTAAAAGTTTCGTTTCCAAAATGAAAATCTTTGCCTTGGAAATTTTTTAATTCATTAACGACATCATGAGGCTTTGCTTTTCCAAAATCATTAGGTGAGCAACACGCCAACCCAAACGGATCTACCCAACCCACAGGATTATGCACATACCCATACGGATTCACACCACCCAGCAGCCCTATCGGGTCGGGTGAAATATACTGCCCGTTCTCGCTATCATAATACCGAAAACGGTTATAATACAAGCCACTTTCTCAGTCTTCATATTGACCCGCAAACCGGAAGTGGCATTCGGTATAATTGGGGTCATTGTCGGCTAGACCATTACGTGATTGCCAAAACTGCATCTGCCCCCATGTGTTCAGTCGCCCTGCCCAACTGGCTTTACCTGACTCGGTAAATATCTCTCGCGGCGTGCCTTGGTGGTCGGTCACCACATAATGCAGTTTGCCATTTTGATAACGGGCTGTCGGGGTGATTGCACCAGGTTCATACAACCACTGTACTTGTGAATCGTAAGCGGGTGTGCCATCCGCATAAATTGGCATTTCTTCCACCATTTGGTCACCAGACCATAAATAGTGCCATGCCGTTACTTTGGGATTAAGTTGTGGAAACAGGGGATTGACATTAGCCACTTGGCTATCAACGGTTTGCGTTTTACTGAGTCGGCGTCCAAACGCATCGTAGGTATAGTGCCAACAGTCGCCTTTCGGTGTGAAACATGCGGTCAATTGGTTCTGTGTGTTCCATAGATAACGCCATTCCTTCGGTCGATATCCATGTTCATAAACAACCTTTTTCTCTAACCGTCCGTTGACATCGTAATGGTAAAGTTGATACCCCCTTGCC